>JAYVHC010000543.1:0-4300 GCA_043771575.1 Planctomycetia bacterium | reverse complement strand
CGAAACGACAAGTTGCCGACAAAAATATTCGTCACCTTCAAACCCTCAACTAAAACAGTACTACCAACTATCGAATTGCCATAGCTAGGCGTTTGCTTTCAATGCAGCCAACGCCGCTTCGTAGTTTGGCTCGCTAGTAACTTCGGGCACGACTTCGCTATAGACTACTTTGCCAGTTTTATCCAAAACAAACACGCTGCGAGCGAGTAACTTCAATTCGTCGATCATCACCCCAAATGACTCGCCAAACGCACCGCTTTGATAGTCGCTGCCAACCTTCATGTTCTTCACATCTTCAGCCCCACAAAAGCGATTTTGAGCAAACGGCAAATCCCGGCTCACCGTGACCGCGTTCACTTTGTCCCCGAACGAACCCAGTTCTTGATTGAACTTCTTCGTTTGGATAGCACAAACGCCTGTGTCCAGCGAAGGTACAACCGAGAGGATGGTCGCTTTGCCAGCAAGATCCTTGTTCGAAATGGTCTTCAAGCCGCCTTCGAAGTAGTGCAGCGTGAATGCTGGAGCAGCGGCACCGCTTGCTACTTCATTACCAAGCAACGTCATGGGGTTACCTTTAAAAGTAATCACGCCTTTTCGAGCCATAATCAATATTCCCTGTGAGATTTTGGAAGTCACGCCCAACGCATCGAGCGCGGAACCAACCGAGCGAACTGCTCGCTTACCGCCAAGCCAGATGTTAGGCATACCAAATGTTAGGCGATTGTGGTTATTCGTCCAAGACCCCGGGCCGTAACCACTAGAGGGGAATTCCGCAAAGAGTAGAGCAATTGTCTCAAATGCTCCTGGCCGAGCAGAGTAGAGCAATTGTCCTCAATTGCTCGTGAAAACGATTGGGACAATCGTACTACTCTTGAACCTGAACAGACGCGTTTTATATGGAACAGCTTACCGAGGTCAGCCAATCTACCTGAAGATCATTCACAATCCGCTCAACGCCTTCGAGGTTTCGCAGGGCTTCCTGCGCCATTTGTTTTTGATAGAAGGAACGAACGCGACCCTGCAGAATCACTGTCCCACCCTCTTCGCTGCAAAAAACTTGGTGGCCTGAAAGATGCGGATTCCCTTTGATAGCAGAGTCTAGTCTCTGAACCAACGCGACAGTTTCGAGTTGTTCGTCGGAAGAAAGCTTGGATGAGGCAGAAGCCACGGCCTACTCCTAAATATCATGCGGCAGGATCAAGTGCGGAAGGAACCACAACACTTTTTAGTATCGGCTCACTCAAAGCTAGAATTCAGAAACTGAGCTGGAACTAAAAATGTTCTTGGTTTAATCGTTTCAAGCCACGCGTTGCACCGATTGCGTCAATTGAAGCGGTTCTAGGGCAATGGACACTCACAAGCCAACTCTGGCGAGTCGCTAGTGACTTTGGTAGTACCCTGGTCAGTCAAATTTTTCAACCGCTGCCCAAGCGACGGATGGAGCCAGCTTGCTCGATCCGTGTCTGCAGAATTGCCGTGGAGCTTTATCAATGAACGCGACAGCGAGTTTGCCGCCCGCCCTATATCGCACCGAGCCCAACCGCAGGTTGACGCTCCAAGCTCGCAAGCTATCTTGTCGGCGTCTAACTCACACAGTCGGCTGCAATAGCTGATCCCAAACAGCATCACCCCGCTTGCCAGCAACATGCCGGCAACTTGACCTGCCAGCTGAATAGAGCCGTTCGAAGGCGCGTAACTAGACGTTGCCGAGAATGTTGAAACCGTGATCATGCCAATCACGCAAGCAGCGAAAACGGGCAACAGTCGCCATAAGAAGTGCCGTCGCTTCAGATGAGCCAACTCATGCATGACCACCATATCGACTTCTTCGTCAGTCAATTGTTCCACCAGTGCATCGCCCAACCATAGTTGTCGGAACCCGGGCAACCAACCGACCACTGCCGCGCCCGCCCAACGCCCTTCGCTGGCAACCCACATCGCCTCGGCGCGAACGCCAAGCGCTTTACCGTAAGTTTCAATGCGTTCTCGCAGCGGTCCGGGCTTGAGCTTCTGGACACCCATCCAGCGACTTAGCCACTGCGGCATAAAGATGGCCACCGCTCCCAAACCCACCGCACTCGCCAATAGCGACTGCAGAGACTCTGGCCAGTCGACTCGAAACCATCTCAGCACGTCGCCTGCGGACGCAATCAACAACACGGGCAGCAGACAGGCCATCACATTAGAAGTACCACCCAAACGAATGCGAGTGCTAAGCGCCTTATACAGATCCGCAGGGACGCATGATGTCTCAGGCTTAGTATTCAGAACCTGAACTAGATGCGCACGCCGCTCGATGCCTTGATACTGGGGTGTAACCACCATCTGCAACGGCTCAGCAGTTCTCGATTTGTGATCCTGCATGAAAACTTCCATTTGCGACGTAGTCAATTCCAAGATCACCAAGGCCGCCAGACTCGGCGCGAACCACAAGATGATCGACACACTCTGTAGCATTCCAAGATCATCGAGTTGCTTGATCCAAGGCCCCCAACCGGTCAGCATCAACGTGGCTGGTAAACCTAAAATCCAAAGCGACTCCAGAGATTGCCGGATTGCATGCCAACGACGGATGGAATGATCATGCCAACCATGCTGCAATTCATCAGCAAAGAATCCAAACCTGCGGAGGTTCCAGACGCAAAACACTTTCGCGACTGCCCCATAGGCAACGCATAGGGCAAATACACCGATGAGCGTTTGCACCGCTTCAATGTGAGTCTCCGATTGCCAGCAGATTTCGCGACACAGTAGGGTGACGAGAATTACCAGAAACAATCGAAGTGTGAGCATGGATGGTTCTGAGTTGGAGTCAAGGCGGCTTCACGGATTGCATTCCACAAAGTGGGTTGCATTGTCTCAGATTAATCGCCCAGCATCAACAATTCTTTGCCCGCCAACACACTTGCAGGAACTCTGCCCACCCCGCGATCATGTTAATCCGGCTGTATCGATTGCCACGGGCCAGCATCATTTGCTCCGCCGAAAACGGAAATAAGCCCAACTGTGCAGTGGCAACGCCACCAGACCGGTAGCCAGCGCATACGCTACCACCAGGCCGCTCGTCGAATACATCCGACCAAAAATCCAAACCGCCGACGCTGTAACTAATAGTCCAGCTACCGATGCAATCCAAAGCGGATTCGCGCGACGTGACATCACATAAAAACTCTGCAATGCCAGTAGATGATTCGCGATCAACCCAACACTTAACACTAACAACTGCCAGGGAAAAATGAATTTCAATTCCCATCCGCGGCCAGCCAACGGCAACGCCGTCAGCAATGCGGCCAATGTCGCTAATGCCACACACAACAGAGCCGTTGAAATCAGAGCGGTCTGACGCCACATGGTTCCCGCCACCTCTCGTTCACCCGCTCCATGATGTGCCGATACCAATGCAAATTTTGTTTGCACCCAAGTCAACGCCAACATCTGAATCGCAGTGGTGATGGTCAACGTTGCCCCCAATCGCCCAGCATCTACGGCCGATTCAGCCGCGTCACGTCCTATCACCACCGATACAAACAACTGACTTGCCAGGTAATGGGCCACGCTTATCAGTGCCACTCGCCATTGCAGCGGCACCACATCGCGCGACCAGGAAAATCCATCGTCGGGTTTGGGCAACTTTCGATAGCGATCAAAGAACTCTGCGTGCTTAGAAAACACTAAATACCCGGCCCACAGCGTCTGAACGCAGGTCGCCAGCACGATAGTCCACAATTCCAATCCCATCAACAGCGATGCCCAGACTACAAAGCTCCCCGTCACGATTTGAACTAGTCGAAATCGATAGATAGAATCCCGAAAACCCGCACCCTCCAGAATCGCTAACGCGGGAGCAAATGCGATCGACATCCCTGCGATGGGAATTACTACCGCCAACGGCAACCACCAGTTCAATCCCGTCTTAACCGGCGAAAGAATCACCCAGCCAAAACACCAACCTGCGCAGACGAACAACAGGCCCGCCATCAAAAACCAATGCCACGAACTTTTGATCAGCACGCCCATCCGCTGCGCAGCCAGCACGTGCGCCAGAGGATCTTTCACGTCTCCCTTTGAAATCCTCGCGGCTTCAATACCCGCTTGGCTGATCAACACATTCAGCAAACCTAACTCAAAGATCGCCTGAATTCCGATGATATTGACTAAGGCGTAGTAAACGCCTTGCTCCGCGACCGAAAATGCACTGAGCACCAACATCAGTGTGATCGGGCCCGTAACCGCTTGCCAGCACTTGGCGGTCAGCGCGTAGAACAGTGGGCGGTCGAGCTGAAGTCTTTGGCCGAGTTTC
>JAYVHC010000542.1:0-11648 GCA_043771575.1 Planctomycetia bacterium | reverse complement strand
CGCTAACCCTTAGCCCACGTCCACCGGACACCGTGGGAAGAATCTACAACGTAAACCGACGCAAAGAAATTTTTCGTAAATCCAGTTGGGGAAGTTGGGTTAGTCCGGAGGGTAAGTTCGAGAGGACTGAATGAGTTTGCCTTGCGAAAATGCGATGGCACTCTACTTTTGAGGGTCGCCACAGAACGTTTTGCATTTGTCAAGTAAATCGAACGATCGATTTACTTCATATTTAGCGTTGCTTTTGCGGCAATCCATCGTCTGACGATGGATTGTTAAAACCTTTTCGATCCAACCGTGCTCGTCACGTTGATACTTACCACCTCGATTAGCCGCCTTTACAATTCAACCCTACTTGCCTGCATCGCACAAACATCCTTCTGGTCCCTAATATCCTTCTGGTCCCTAATATCCTTCTGGCAGTCGCCATAACGGCTTCGCAATTGCTGCGCTCGATCCACACACCGTACCAATTCGGTCACGTTGGAAACTTCACATTTGCGATAAACTTTCGCGCGCCGCGACTCGACGGTTCGCACGCTCACTTCCAACTGCTTGGCGATCTGCTTGTTGGGAAGGCCATCGAGTACCATTTCCAGAACCGAACGTTCGCGCGGAGAAATGTTGCTCAGTAGGTCTTGTAGACGACGAAACTCACTTATCTGGTCCGCCAAGTTTGATGCCCCGGCTTGAATGATAGGAATTGCTTCGCGGATTTGTTGTGGCCCCAGTTCTTGGTCTTTGCGGAAGACCCAAGCGGCACCGTGTTTCATTAGGCGAACAGAAGCAGCCACGGAAATGTCTGCCCCTGTAATCACCACTGTATCCAAGCTCAATTGCTTGCACAGGTCGACCGCCCTATCGAGGCAATCGCCGACCATACTTAGGTCCAAAACGAAAATCCGAGGCTTTGGCTGCGGTTTGAGAAGGTCGCTAGTGACAGAATCCGCGAAATTTGTGTAAATCCCGAATTCTGCAAACATCATTTGCCAAAGTTTCCGTGCGTCGTTTTGGCGGTCTAGTACCAATGCGTTCATTGCCACTCTTGTGGGGTTGAAGGGTGTGGTAGAAAATAGTCTTTTGACGCTCACGATTAAATGCGATAAAACAGAGTGAAACCCGCAATTCAAAACAGTTATTTCCCTCATCTTGTTGGTTACTGCCGTGCCTTCAGATCCACAGCCTGAAACCGAGCGAGTTTGCTCCGACCGTTGGGTGGCGGCGCTCTATGACGATCTTCATCGACTGGCACGCAGTTATCTCCGCGACGAACCCATGACCGTTTCCCTTTCACCCACGGTCATGATTCATGAGTTGTTTTTGCGTTTGCCGAAGACGGAAGCCTTGTCCCGCAGTCATTTTTTTGCATTGGCGTCGACTACGATGCGTCGAGTCTTAGTCGATCAAGCGCGATCCAGGAACCGGCAGAAGCGAGGTGGGAGTTACGCACGACGCGAATATAACGACTGGGATATAGTATGTATTACCGATACCGACCAAGTGTTAGCGGTAGACGAGGCGCTCGAGGTTCTTGGAAAACTTGACCCGCGCCAAGCTAAAGTTGTCGAAATGAAATTTTTTGGCGGGATGACCGTCGATGAAATTGGGGAACAGTTGGCTATGAGTAAGCGGACCATTGAAGCGGATTGGACCATGGCCAAGGCTTGGCTCAGACGCTGGTTTGCCAATGAAGGTTCAGCATCTTGAGTGATAACTTGCACCAGCGCGCGAAGGATATTTTCGGCAAGCTGGTTGAGTTGCCTCGCGAAGCCCAACGTATTGAGCTTGAGAAACTATGCGATGGCGATAAGCAATTGCAGCGAGAGGTCGGCTCGCTTTTGGACTTTCATACCGCGCGTTCGCTCATGGCCGAACCGCCCAAGCCAAAGATCCGCAACCGATCCACGCTTGGGACTACCAGTTTACACAAGTCTTGGCTTCAAAAGGCTACTGCATACTTACCGATTTTTGCGCTTGCGTTGTTACTTGCGGCGGCCGTGCTGCCGCTGGTCATGTACCTTTCAGCCCTCGTCGCTCGTCACAACGAAGCGTTTATTGAGCAAAAGCTAAACTTGGTAATTTCGCAGCGTGTATTGCAGCTCGAGCAATGGCACTCGGGGTGGTTAGCCAAACTGCAAGCGATATCTTCCAATCCTTTGATTAAACAGCATTTACAGAATGCCGAGACCGAGCCGCTTGAGATCCAACGAACGATCGAAGAAGCCCTCGCTTCCTCTGCGACGTTCTGCCTGTGGGACAAACAAATGCGTTTGCTTAGTCGAACGCAAAATGATTCTGCCGCTAAAGATGTTCCGGGATGGACTCCCTTTCGCTGTGCGGACTTAGTACGTGCGGCTTCCGGCGAATTGACTGTCAGGATCCCGCTACCGGGTCAGAACACACTGCCGCCACCTTTGACTAGCCACGACGTTACCGCATTTTGTCCAATCAAGAATCCTAACGGCGAAGTAGTTGCAACACTGGTGATTCAATCGTCGGTCATCGGCCAGAGCTTCGCTGAAGTCGTCGAAACTTGGAATGCGAACACGGATGACTCAGAAGTATTTGATACTTATGTCATTGACGGCAAGGGTCATTTGCTTTCACAGTGCCGATTCCCTGAGCAATTGCGGCAAGTGAACGAATTAGTTCGTGAACTCTCAGCGAGTGAGTTGAGATCGAATGAATCGAAGGGTTCTCTGAATATACAGGGCACGCTGATTCGCGATCCTGGAATGATTCTGTTGGGGGGTGGTTGGCCAGTTTTGCATCCAGCCAGTTGGCCATTGACGCGGGCCGTGAAAGGAATTTCAGACTTGAAAGATGGCACAAGCGCTGGAGGCTATCGGAATTATTTGGGGCAATCGGTGGTCGGCAGTTGGCGCTATCTGCCCCAGCAGGGCTTGGGCGTTATTGCTGAGTTACCCCGCGAAATTGCCTACAAATTTGTTGACGATGTGAATCGTAGGCTTGCTTTACTCGTGGGACTGTGCTGTTTGGGAACGCTCATTGGCGCGATCAAGAGTTGGCCGAAACGACGAACGCGGGACCTACGATCCGTTGGACCTTATAAAATGCTCGAACTGCTCGGAGAAGGCGGTATGGGCAAGGTTTACTTGGCTGAACACTCACTGCTTTGTCGTCCAACCGCGATCAAGATTCTGTCTGCGGAGAATACCGATCTAAGCGTGCTGATGCGATTCGAACGCGAAGTTCAATTGGCTAGCCAGTTGACGCATCCCAACACAATTTCGATCTACGATTTTGGGCGCAATGAGGATGGTTTGTTTTATTACGCCATGGAATACGTCGACGGAGGGCATATCGGTCAGCTGGTCGAGTTCGATGGGCCGCTGCCAGCCGGGCGCTGCATTTACCTGATACGCCAGCTGTGCTTTGCTCTTCGCGAAGCGCATTTGGCGGGCGTCGTTCATCGCGATATCAAACCGCAAAACGTCATGCTCTGCGATCGCGGCGGTGAGCCCGACTTCATCAAGTTGGTGGACTATGGGTTGGTGAAGGCATTCGCTCCAGGCATTTCCGATAGCACTTCACAGACGAACTTCATCATCGGCACTCCGCGGTTTATGGCGCCTGAGCGATTGCAGTCGCCATGGCTGGCCGACCCCCGAGTCGATATCTACTCGATAGGCGGCTTGCTCTATTACATGCTGACTGCCGAATTACCGCCGTTGGTCGCTCCTAGTGATGCGCACGGAAGTACCCAGATCGGTGTAGAGACACTTGACCTACTGCACAGCGCAATTCCGTTCAGCGGGCTGCTGGGTCAATGTATGTCCTACGATCCGGCTACGCGGCCGTCGAGCATCGCGACGCTCCTGCACGAATTAGATACATTATCGGTAGAGTTTCCGTGGAGTCGCGAGGACTCTGAAAAATGGTGGAAGAAACGCGGCGTGAAGTTCAAGCAATTCTTAGCGACGAAGCGCAGGAAGATGTAAGTTGCTTAGGCGAGGGGCGGGTGGCAATTTACCAAAACTGATATTGGTTTGAAGGAGGGTTTTGTTGCAAACTGCTGATCTTAACAGGTCGGCGGCCTAATCACTTTCTACTTGAACATCAACATTCCTGCACATCAGCAGCACTGGGTTGAATGGACCACGCCGGACGAGCCAACGGTTTGGCTGGCTGTGTTTTATCGAGAGGCAGAAAGGTAACATGCCAAAGGAACCCAAGTCGGAAATCGCAGTGCCTCTAAGAATCGTCCTTGTTGATCCTCCGCCTGGAGTCGATTTCGGCATTCAAGAGGGCAAGGGCAATGATTACAAAACCATCGCAGTCCAACGATCAAAGGCTGACAACCTACGACTTGACTGCACCATCAGTGTCAAAGGCAATCGATTCGATGGACCGCCAAACTTTGTTGGCCCCATTGCACAAGGTCCACCCACTGGACGATTCATTTACACCGACATTGGAAAATCTGCTGGGCAGATCGACAGTTGTTGGCAACGTCGAATCAAGATTCCCTTGGAAGGAATTACTTGGGAAATGATCGACTCGGTAGTGGACGCTTCTAAGCGAATGTTGCAAGCCACGATTCCCGGAACTGGCAAAGATGGTGGGCCAAGCTGTGCCACTGTAAAACCGATTGATGGTTGGAAAGTAGTGTGAAGAAGGCGTAAGTAATAGTCACACATCAACCGGAATCGAGTAGTCCCATGAAAATCGCTACTTACAACATCCTGAAAGGTGGATTGCATCGAGTCCAGCCGCTATCAATCGCGGTTAAGCACTGAGCTGCTTTCGCGGGGTGGCTTTGGCTGGCTGCGATTTTCTGTTGGCGGGTTGGTTGGGTGCCAATTAGACCCAGTGCAGTTGCTTACTCAGGTCCTGCAATCGGTTTTTTTCGCCCAATCATCCCGCCCAAGTCTTCTGCTGTGATCACTGCCGTCTGCTTGCCAAGGAATTGGATCGGAAAGCTGCCAAGAAACGCACCGATGCTAAAGACCGCCGGACCGAAAATGGAAAGGAAAAGCGTCGGGCGCAATCGAAGCGCCGTCGTTTGCCGATCGAAGCAGAACTCGAAGCCAGTAAACTTGCCGCGCAATCGATGCGCGTGGGCGATACAAATCGACGCCCAAAAAAAGTTCGCGAAAGAAATCTCGCTGCCGAAGGCCTGGGTGTTTCATCTCCTTCGAATTGGACCCGAGAGTACCTCACGCCAAATACGGTAGCCCTCGTTGTTACAACGACTTACGTGCGGCCGTCACACGTGTAAGTCGATGGTTTGAATCGCTACATATTCCCGGCTCCATCGGGCCTCAACCTGCCCTCTCTTGCAGTCACTAAACTATGATGTGAAATGGTGAAGTTGACTGAGCTGTCGACGTCGGACGATGAATTGATCCATGTAGAGATAGACTACAGGGGTGGTGAAAAGTGTGAAGAACTGGCTGACGATCAACCCGCCAACAATGGCTATGCCAAGTGGCTGTCGCAATTCAGCTCCGTCACCCCTGCCCAAGGCTAATGGCAAAGCGCCGAAGAGTGCTGCGAGGGTTGTCATCATAATGGGGCGGAAGCGGCGCAAGCAGGCTTCGAAAATGGCGTCTCGCGGCGTCCAACCTCTTTCTCTCTCAGCGACAATAGCAAAGTCGATCATCATGATCGCGTTTTTCTTAACGATGCCGATCAGCAGGAGAATTCCAATCATACCTATGACGTTCAAGTCGATTCGAAATAGGATCAGAGCCAGAATTGCTCCAACGCCGGCAGAGGGCAATGTTGAAAGAATCGTCAACGGATGGACGTAACTTTCATACAACACGCCGAGCACAATGTAAACAGCGATCAGCGCAGCGAGAATGAGCATCGGTTGGTTCGATAACGAGTCTTGAAAGGCTTGAGCTGTTCCCGCGAAACTGCCTTGAATGCCTTCGGGCATGCCGAGGTCGGCACTGGCACCTTCGATTAATGGAACAACGTCGCCAAGCGCACTGCCCAGCGATAGATTAAAGGAAATCGTGACGCTTGGAAACAAACCGGAATGGGCGACCGCCAGTGAAGTGTTGCGTGATTCGACCTTGTACAGATCTTGCAGCGGTATTTGTGCATTCTTCGGCGAACGCAAGTAGATATTTGTTAGCGCTTCGGGCGTTTGTGCAAACTGACTTTGCAATTGCATTACGACCCGGTATTGGTTGTGGTCGCGGAACATTGTCGATACGGGACGCTGCCCGAATGCGTCGTACAGAGTGTTGTCGATCGTATTGAAATCGATCCCCATAGCGGTGGCAGCATCGCGATTGACAACCAAGCGAGTCATTTTCCCTTTATCTTGCTGATCGGCATTCACATCGGTAATTTCAGGGATCTTTCGCATGGCCGCCATCAACTTGATACTCCAGTCGTTGAGCTCTTTCAAATTGCTGCCTCGAAGCGTGTATTGGTATTGCGCGCCGGTTGGTCTGCCACCAATTCGAATCTCCTGAACCGACTGCATGAAAAGGTTCGCACCGGAAATGCTACCTGATTTCTTGCGAATGGAACCTAGGACCTCATCGATCGTTTCTTTGCGCTCACTTAGTGGCTTGAGGGTGACAAACGCTCGAGCAGAATTAGAACTTCCGCCGCCCATCCCACCCGCAGAAATCAATACTCGATCCACAGCCGGTTCTTCGCTGACGATCTTTCCAAACTTCTTTACCAGCTCTACCGTCGCTTGGAAGGAAGTGCCTTGATCAGCTACGATGTTCCCAACTAGACGCCCCGTATCTTGCTGCGGAAAAAAGCCCTTTGCGATATTCACGTACAAATAAACGTTGAATGCAACGATGACACCCATGGCAATCAATGTCCATCCAGGAAACCGCAACACAATGTTCAAGCACCAGCCATAAGCGTGTTCCAGCAAGTAGCGTTTGGCTTCCGATGTTTGCTTGTGCGGCTTTAGCAACAAGGCACACAACATCGGGGCAGTCGTCAGTGAAATCACCAACGAGATAAGAATGGCCACCGACAGTGTGACAGCGAATTCTCGAAAGAGCATACCCACCGAGCCACGCATTAACAGGATTGGGATAAAGACCGCGATCAGCGAGAGAGTTATGGAGAGAACCGTAAAGCCGATTTCGCGTGCGCCACGAATCGACGCTTCGAGAGCGGGCATTCCCTTTTCTAAATAACGACTTATATTCTCTGTCACAACAATGGCGTCGTCGACAACAAATCCAGTTGCGATAGTCAGTGCCATTAAGGACAAGTTGTCTAAGCTGTAATTGAGCAGATACATGACTCCGAACGTTCCCACCAACGAAACAGGGACAGCGATCGCTGGGATGATTGTCGCCTTCCAGTCCCGTAGAAACAGGTAAACTACGACAATCACCAGGCAGACCGATATCATCAATGATCGTTGTACCTCCGCAAGTGAAGCTCGAATCGTGGCCGAACGATCCATGGCGAGGTCAAGTGTGATCTCAGTAGGCAATTGCGCATCGAGAGTCGGCAATAGCTCCTTGATTCGATCCACAGTCGCAATGATATTGGCGCCTGGTTGACGAAAGATAAGTACGCTGATGGAAGGCCGACCATCGGCGAGCCCGAAAGTGCGAACATCTTCAACTGAGTCGGCAACATCGGCGACGTCGCGGAGCCGAATCGGAGCACCGTTGCGATACGCGACCAGCAGCGGTTGGTACTCGGCGGCTGTCATCAATTGATCCGTCGTGTTCAAGGTCCAGCGCATGCTCCCTTCTTCAATCATTCCCTTCGGTCGATTCGCGTTGGCGGCACCCAGTGCTGATCGGATATCTTCCAAACCGAGATTGTATTGGTTGAGAATCGTGGGATTGACGTCGATTCGAACCGCTGGCGCTGAGCCACCAGCAACAAAGACTTGTCCAACGCCGGGAACTTGGGACAGTTTCTGCTGGAGGATCGTTGAAGCGTACTCATACATCTGCGGCTTGGTATAGACCTCGGAAACCAACGCGATCAACATGATGGGCGAATCGGCTGGGTTTACTTTGCGATACGAGGGGTTGTTGGGCAGGTTTGCGGGCAATTGACTTCTCGCTGCATTGATGGCTGCTTGTACCTCACGCGCTGCACCATTGACATCGCGACTGAGTTCAAACTGCAGCGTGATGCTTGTCGAACCGAGGCTGCTGGTGGAGGTCATCTCAGTTACGCCCGCAATACGACTAAGGCTGCGTTCAAGCGGAGTTGCAACCGACGTGGCCATCGTCTCGGGGCTAGCGCCAGGCAAACTGGCTGATACTGAGATCGTCGGAAAATCGACTTGCGGCAAGGGTGATACCGGCAACTGGAAGTAACCAATTGCACCGGCCAATGTGAGAGCTAGCGTTAGAAGCGTGGTCGCAACAGGTCGGCGAATGAACGGCTCAGAAAGATTCATGGCCCGTCCTTTTTGAATGCTGTATGTTCTAGCTGCATCGCGTCTTCAATCTGCGCCGACTCTTGACTGCGAAAGCGGCTTAGTCGGTCGAACCATAAGTAGATGACTGGAGTCGTGTACAACGTTAGTATTTGGCTGACCAACAAACCACCGATGATGCACACCCCTAGGGGTTGGCGCAGTTCGGACCCTACGCCACCACCGACGGCAAGGGGAACCGCACCTAAGATGGCGGCCATCGTCGTCATCAAGATAGGACGCAATCGCAAAAGACAAGCTTGATAGATTGCTTCCTCGGGCGTTTTCCTTTCGACTCGCTGGGCATTCAAAGCGAAATCGATCATCATGATCGCGTTCTTCTTGACGATTCCGATCAATAGAATAATACCAATGATCCCTACAACGCCGAGATCAAAACGAAAGAGAATCAATCCGAGCAAACCGCCAACACCTGCTGAGGGCAATGTCGACAGAATCGTCAGCGGATGAATGTAGCTCTCGTATAAGACTCCCAAAACGATGTAGACAGTGACCAATGCCGCCAGGAGCAATAGAGGCGTTGAGGACAACGAGTTGCGGAAAGCTTCGGCCGATCCTTGGAACTGCCCCGTCATGCTGGCTGGCATTTCCAGCTCTTGGGCTGCTGATTCGACTGCGCTGACAGCAGCACCGAGCGATGTGCCTGGTGCGACGTTGAAAGATACGGTGACAACCGGGAATTGGCCTTGATGGTTGATTGCCAGAGAGGCGTTGTGTTGTTCAAGTCGAGTGAAGGAATCCAGGGACGCGGTACGGCCGCCAGTCGTCCGAACATATAGTGAGCCAACGTCTGAAAGTGAGTTCTTAAATTCTGGCAAGACCTCGAGAATCACACGATATTGACTCAGTTGCGTGAACATGGTCGTTACCTGCCGTTGACCATAGGCATCGTAAAGCAAGTCGTCGATCATCATCGGCGTGATCCCAAGCCGCGAAGCGGTATCGCGATCAATGACGAGTTTTGCTTCTTTCCCAGAGTTGGACTGGTCACTTGTAACGTCTTGCAATTGAGGCTGTTGACTCAGTCGCTCGACAAACTTGGGTACAAACTCATTCAATTCATCGCTACTCGCATCCTCAAGAGAGAACTGGTATTGCGTCCGCGAGATTCGCGTGTCGACTGACAAATCTTGCACTGGTTGTAAGAATAAACGGATGCCTTCCACTTGGTCAGCTCGACCTTGGATGCGGTCCATGACCGAGCTGATATCATCGCTACGTTCCCCATGCGGCTTCAAGTTGATCTGAATACGACCATTGTTCAACATGAGGTTGGTTCCATCGATTCCGATGTAACTTGAGATGCTTGCAACAGCTGGGTCATCAGCGACGACTGCGTTTAGCAACTCTTGCTTGGCCTTCATGTTCGTAAACGAAGTATCTTCGTCCGCTTCGGTAATACCCAAGAGAATTCCAGTATCTTGAACAGGGAAAAATCCTTTGGGAATCATTACATACAAATAAGCGGTACCCACCACCGTTGCCAGGAAGACGAGCATCGTTATGACTTGATGGCGCAATCCCCATCGAAGCGAGGCCGCATATAGCCCAAGCATAAATGGCATTTGACCACTCTGTTCAGTTAAGCGTGCTTTTGCCAAGGCCGGACGGTGAATCAACAGTAACGCACACATCATTGGGGTCAGCGTCAGCGAAACTACAGCCGAAATTAAAATGGTGACGCTGAGTGTTACGGCAAACTCGCGAAATAGTCGACCCACTACGTCGCCCATGAAAAGCAGAGGAATAAGGACTGCGATCAGTGAAATACTGAGTGAGATAATGGTAAACCCAATTTCCTTGGAGCCTTTC
This sequence comes from Planctomycetia bacterium, assembly GCA_043771575.1. Classification (GTDB taxonomy): domain Bacteria; phylum Planctomycetota; class Planctomycetia; order Pirellulales; family Pirellulaceae; genus Aureliella. The sequence continues at coordinate 1,414 of JAYVHC010000542.1, read as the reverse complement.
AGCGACGCCGTCAGTGGATGTTCGCCCTCTTCCACATAACGCATGATGTTCTCGATCATTACAATCGCATCATCGACCACAAATCCAGTTGAAATGGTGAGTGCCATCAAGGTCAAATTGTTCAGTGTGTAACCGAGCAGATACATGACGCCGAATGTACCCACGATGGACAATGGAACCGCAGCACTGGGAATGATCGTCGCCCGAACGTTGCGAAGAAATAAGAAAATTACAAGAACGACTAAGCCGATCGTGAACAGCAATTCGTGCTTGACGCTTTCAATTGATGCACGAATTGTTACCGTCCTGTCGGTCAATACTTCTATGTGCACAGTTGCTGGCAAAGATTGCTTTAGCTGCGGCAACATGGCTTGGATGCGATCGACCACTTCGATAATATTCGCACCAGGTTGACGCTGAATATTGAGCAAGACGGCGGGCGTGTTATTGTGCCACGCAAACTGCCGAATGTTCTCGACATCATCAATGACATTGGCTACTTCGCCGAGTTTGACTGGAGCACCGTTGCGGTAGGAAACGATCAGCTCGCGGAACTGGTCTGCCGTAAAGAGTTGGTCGTTGGCTCCAATAATGATGGCCTGCTTGGGGCCATCAAAGCTGCCCTTGGCTAAATTGACATTGGCTGTTGCGAGGGCAGATCGAACATCTTCCAATGTTAGCCCCATGGAGGATAGTGACGTTGGATTGGCTTGAACGCGAACTGCGGGCTTTTGACCCCCGGTTACACTCACCTGTCCAACGCCTGAAACTTGTGAGAGTTTTTGAGCTAGTCGCGTATCGGCCAAATCTTGAATACGAGAGAGCGGGACCGTGTCTGATGTCAATGCAAACGTCAATATAGGTGCATCAGCAGGATTCACTTTTGAGTAGATCGGGGGATTCGGTAAATCTCGCGGTAAGAAATTGGACGCCACATTGATGGCCGCTTGTACCTGCTGGACAGCAATATCAATGTTCAGCTCTAGAACGAACCTAAGTGTGATTACTGAGCAGCCCTCGGAACTGGAACTCGACATCTGCGACAAACCTGGTATCTGCCCAAACTGACGTTCTAGCGGCGCAGTTACCGACGAAACCATGACGTCAGGGCTTGCCCCAGGATAAAAAGTGACGATCTGAATCGTCGGATAGTCGACTTGTGGCAAGGCAGAAACAGGCAACTGGCGATAGGCTATCCAGCCGCTCAAGAGTGCAGCAACCATCAACAAGGCGGTAGCTACAGGTCGAATAATAAAAAGCTTGGATACATTCATTCGACTATGCAATTTTGAAGCGTTGAAATTAGCTTACTTAAGACCGTGCGGAAATAGATTGGGAATCGGGCAAGTTTTTACTGCGAAAAAAATCTTTTAACCGGTAGCCAGCGGCGACGCAAGCGCCTGGTACCGTTCAA
>JAYVHC010000541.1:0-4124 GCA_043771575.1 Planctomycetia bacterium | reverse complement strand
GCACAATACCGAATTTTTAACAGCCCAGGCTAACGCCATTCCGGCTGATAGAACCAACGGAACATCAATACTTTCCATTTGGTTCTAAGCGGGACGCTCTCTAACGTCTTCCGGCTGATAGGACCAAACTACCGTAATAACCAACCGGGACCGCCACCTTCTGGCGAAGGTAGCTACGCTCGCCAGAGCGTGGCTACTGCAGATAAAACTTCTAAGCGGGACGTTCTTTTCCGCCACCGGCATAGATTTGCCGTCGCTCCGGGCTCTGGCGTTAGGAATTTTTTTGCGCAAGGTTAACCCGCCACAACCCCAGTTTTTAACAGCCCAGCCTCAGGCTCAAAAAACAAAGTCTTTTCATGATGACAGACTGCGGAACGCCATTATGCGTGGTGGCGCTCAGCGAGAAGTGTCAAAAATAGACGCATTTTCGCCAGCGCAGCCAGCGTGAAGCCAACAATTTTCGTAACCCGAAGCGTCAGCGAGGACGATGCCGCCTCAAGAAAACACCAGAGCTTGAAGTAACCCGGTACTGTATGCGCCTCATCACTGCTGGACACAGCCTACGCAAAATCAAGGTGCTGATTTAGCGGGTTCGCGATACTTCTTCTTTGCTTTCTTCTTGGCTTCTGGCTTCGCTTTCGCGGCCGCTTCGGCAGTAGGGGGGACCTTGGAGGCTTCTTTTACCTCCGACTTTTCAGCGACAGGAAGATTCCCCACGGACTTCTCGTCTTTGGACTTAGCAGGTGCTTCGGCTTCAGGCTGCTTCTTGTCTGCCTCAGCTTTCGCTTTGGATTCCGCTTCCTGTTTCTTCTTGGCGGCCTCCGCTTCGCGGCGTTTAGCGGCTTGCATTGGATTCTCGCCACCGTCTCGGTTTCGCCGGCCTTCGCGCTCATTGCTCTTGTATAACTGGAATCGGCTCGGTTCAAATTTCTCGGGAAAGAAATTATTGTTACGATTTGCGTCAGCGGTCTCGCGGTACGGATCAAGTTCAATACTCTTCATGAGCCTCTCTGACATAAAGCCTGTCGACGTTTCGAGTGCATTCAACTGCCAGGCTTCAGCTGGCAAACGAATAAACTGATCGCTGCCGTCTTCGTAAATGACTCGCAACACGATCGGCATAACGAGACCGCCGACGTTTTTGAGTTTGACGGTGTAGAAATTTTTCTTGGCTTCTACCATTTTGCGTTCATCATCGGTCAACTTCTCAATGAACCGTTGGTACGCTTCGCGCTGCTCGGGCGTGATCTCGTTCTTGTCGTAGGAATTGTAAAAATCCTTCAACTCAGGGATGCGATCGACTAACTTTGAAAGCGGCTGATTGCGACTATCGGACATGGTTGGCAATTTCGCTGCTTCCGCTTCTCGGCGGCGTGTGGATTCTTTGTCAGGATCGGTATCGTCAGGGATCGACCACACCACTTTGTCGATCGCAATATCGCAGTGATCGGTCGAGTAGAACCAGCCTCGCCAGAACCAATCCAGGTCCACGCCTGAAGCGTCTTCCATCGTGCGGAAAAAATCGGCGGGCATTGGCCGCTTGAACATCCAGCGACGGGAATACTCTTTGAATGCATAGTCGAACAACTCGCGGCCGAGCACTGTTTCACGCAAAATATTCAGCGCCGTAGCTGGTTTTGCATAGGCGTTCTCGCCGAACTGAAGAATCGAATCGCTGCTGGTCATAATCGGCACTTGAGCAACGCTGAGCATGTAGGGCGTAATCGCCGCTGGTTCGCCCCGCTCAGACGGGTAATCCTCTTCCCATTCTTGCTCGGCCAAGTACTGCAAAAACGTGTTGATACCTTCGTCCATCCATGTCCACTGACGCTCGTCGCTGTTGACGATCATGGGAAAATAGTTGTGCCCGACCTCGTGGATCACCACGGAGATTAACCCGTACTTTGTTCCGGCTGAATAAGTGCCATCGGCTTTAGGTCGCGGTCCGTTGAAGCAAATCATCGGATACTCCATCCCGCCAATCGGACCGTTGACGCTGATCGCTGTCGGGTATGGATAACCAAACGTATAGCGACTGTAAACATTTAGCGTATGAATGATGGCCGCCGTTGAGTACTTGCTCCACAGCGGTTCGGCTTCGTTAGGATAGAAAGACATGGCCATCGTCGGCACACCTTCGACGTTGTGACCCTGTGCGTCCCAGATGAACTTGCGGCTGCTGGCGAACGCGAAATCGCGAACGTTGTTTGCATGAAAGACCCATGTCTTTGACTTGCTCGTGCCTTCCTTTTCATTGGCCTGGGCCTCTTCAGGTGTGACGATGAACTGCGGCTTTGAACTTGTCTTGGCACGTGCCAGCCGATCGATCTGCTCAGCCGTCAAAACATCGGCCGGATTTTGCAGCACTCCGGTTGCGCCGACGATGTGGTCATCAGGTGCCGTGATCCGCACCAGATAATCACCCAGCTCCAGGGTGAACTCGCCTTGGCCAAGAAACTGCTTGTGTTGCCAACCTGTGGCATCGGTAAAGGCGACCAGTCGCGGAAACCATTGCGCGATTTCGTACAAGTAGTTTTTATCTTTTTCAAAATACTCGTAACCTGTGCGGCCGCTCATCAAATCCGCATCGTTGATCGCATAGTTCCAGTCGACTGAAAATTCGAACGATTGTTTCGGTGGTAGCGGTGCCGGCAATTCGATACGCATCATGGTCCTAATGATCGTATGCGTCAGATCAGCACCTTTCGCATCTTTGACCGATGTAATCTTGGCTGAGCCGTCGAAGACTTTGCGGGCCTCCATGTTCTTCATCGCTTGTAGCGACATTCGCGACGGTACCATCCCGCGCCGCAGCAAACTGGCGTCAGAGTCGGGCGCAAAAATATTGGCGTCGACCTGCAGCCACAAGTAACGCAGAGTGTGCGGCGAATGATTGTGATAGGTGATTTTCTCGCTGCCCGTGAGGTGCTGCGTTTCATCGTCCAGCTTAACGTCGATTACATAATCTGCATTCTGTTGCCAGTAATCGGGACCGGGCTCACCTGCTGCGGTACGATAGCCGTTCGGAGTCGGCAGAATTTCTTCGAGCTGCCGAAATTTATCCTCCTGACCGTATTTGCGATTTTCGACTGGCTGGGCCAACGTCGATTGGGCGGAAATCGCGAGCCCGATGACGGCCAAAAGGAAAGTGAGCACAAAGTCAAAGTGTGAGTATTTGCATTTGAGCATTTTGCATTTGAGCATTAAGTGAAATTCCGTAACGACAGAATGAAAGAATAGAAACGCTGGGCGTTACTGACAACCGCTGGAGGGGAGAGCGGTAAGTACTCGGCGAGATCGCTCCATTAAAATCGCTTGGCCGGCGAGATTCAACCAACGAATTGCCAAAGTCCCACAAGTATTTCCGACTTTTTTCCGCTACTGCGCCGCGTTTTACCGAGGCTTCCTTAGCAACTTAGCAACGCAACCCGGGTAACTATTTAGTAACACCACCCGGGTAAATAAGTGAAACTATTGCCGAGTCTTGAGCGCCAGGAACCCGAGCACAACAACGGTTGCCGCAAGCATCCCCCATTGGGTCACATCCATCGCCTGCATCAGCCAGTCGACGTTGTAGACGCCTTTGAAAAGCCAAGATTTTATGTGGTAACCCATCGCTTGCTCGTCAGTGGATCGTGGGAGGCTCGAGCCGATCAAGGTATAGACGCTCAATTCGGCTTTGAAAACCTACGTCACGATTGGCTGCCATTTATAAATCCGCATCAAAAATGCAGAATTGTGCAGCGCAATGTCCGGTGGGACCGAGTTTTCCGAATGCACTCTGTTTTCCGCGTTGCCCAAGTCCTCCGATCGCAACGGCGCGCCCAAAAAATCCTCTGCCGATCCATTCGTCGAAGTCGAATGCAGCACTTGCAGCGCTCCCGCTGCGGCGTATAATCCCTTTTCTCAGCGACGCGGGAAAGCCAATTTCCCGCCTCCCCAAGTTGAAACATTGGGGCCGTAGCTCAATTGGTTAGAGCACCGGACTGTCGATCCGGAGGTTGCGGGTTCGAACCCCGTCGGCCTCGCTGAAAAAACACTGCGATTCGTTGATAAAACGTAACCTGACCGCCGGTCAGAGCGCGATATTCCAAAACCAAAAAGTGTGTAGTCTACACACTTGC
>JAYVHC010000540.1:0-21973 GCA_043771575.1 Planctomycetia bacterium | reverse complement strand
TAAAGTGATGGCCAACTGAGACCAAGTGATCGCTTCCGCCACAGCTCCACGCTGAAAACAGCACCAACCAGCGAGCCAAGGTAGTTCAGCCATGTTGGGCTTGCGCGACATGCCCAATGCACAGTACTCTTCGGCTTCGCGGTACTCTTTGATTGACACCAGACAGCGCGCGGCCAGATAGCAAGCCCAACTCGATTCATCTGCCCAATCATCGAGGCGAATGCACTGGTCGAAAGCCTGGACAGCCTGTCGATACTGTTGCATACCTTCATAGGTTTGACCAAGGTAATACCACCATCGTGAAGTGAGAGGGTTAGCTTCGATTTCGTCCAGTAAAATGCAGAGATCGCGCTGCAACTTATGACCAAAATCTTCGGCCGATTTCGCCGCTTCCCAAAACAAACTTCCGCAAAGTACCTTGCGCTCTGCCGGTGTGGTTCCCACCAGTGCTTCGTGCGTCCTACCCTGCCATCGCAATCCTGTTGGCAACCTCACAAAGCGCTCCTTGACGTAACTGCCATCGCGCGTTGGAATCATCCATGCATTCACCTCAGAACGGGATTCTAAAGCCTGAAGCAGTTGCCCTTTGTCTTGATAGCCTGGAAATTCTAAACGCTCGTCAGTATCGAGTGTCATCGCCCAGGTTGCTTGGCGCTCGTCAGCAACCTGGAGCGCTGAGTTACGAGCAGCCGCGAAGTCGTTGCACCATGGGAATGTCCATAGAGAGAATTTTTCCCCCGCAATTATGCGGGCAATGTGAACCGTGTTGTCGCGGATGCCAGTATCGATCAAGCAAATCTCATCTACCCACTCCAAAACCGACTGTATTGCGGGTTCGATGAGGGACTCTGAATTGCCTGATAAAATCGTGGCAACAATTTTTGAGGGGCGCACGTCGTGGTTCGAATGCGCCGTTGAGTTCTGGCGCACTTCATGCGTTTTTTGGGGTGTTCGTTTGCTTTCAATCCATCTCGCGACATCCCTCTCTTGTTGCCCCGGTAGCTGCATTTCCAAGAACGCGACAATCTTTTTTAGATTGCGATCAGGCTCTCGGAATAGCTGGTCCACGTCGATTTCAAAATGAGGCTCTGCAGTAAAGAATGAATTCAGCGCATGGTTGAGCGTGGCCTGCATACGCTCGAGCTCAGGCCAGTTCGCAGTCCGCTCTACGGCGCTAGCTTCGTGGGGCTGATCGGACCTCCTCCGGCACCAAAGGAACCGAATATTCGGTCCCCAGGCTGCCTTTAAATCATCCAGGCAGAGCGTCAGCAGCGGATGGGCTGCGGCAACTACATTGGCAGACTCTTCTACATTGGCAGACTCTTCAAGTTTCTGAACCCAGCGCGCTAGTTGCGATCGCCGTGCCATCGCGGATATAGAGGCGACCAAGTGAGGCTCATTCCACCAACGTCGTAGCCGATAGGCAAGCGGTACGGTATCGAGTTGATTTTCTTGATAGGGTTGCCCGAAATGAACGCCCAACTGATTTAATGCGGCAGACACCAAATCAATGCCCGCATTGTAGGTACCAACGATCGCGATTCTCATGCATGCTCCCATTGCGGTCCCGTTTGTCACTCGGAACGCAAGAGTTGTCATTTTACTTGAAAGCGCTGCCTTAAAACTCGCGCGAACGGAGGTATGGGCATTTGTTTGTAACTTACAACATTCCCTCCTATAACACCATCTGGATTGGACGCGTAAATGGCTTGACCGTGATTGTGAGCGCGAAAAATGGCAACATAAGAACCAGGTTCCAACTCAATCTCACCACGGTATAACCCCGAGGATACTTCGGTCATCAATTGAGTCGAGGGATTTAACGCTTGACCGCGACGGAGAGGCAGGCTTCTGTAAATCTCACCCACATTATCTTCGTCTGGTGCCAATCGCAAAATGTCGACCACCGCATCGATATAGTCGATAGGAAAGGTGTGGATCGCTTGAAGTCGAAAGTGGACTTTTCGCTGCGGACTGATTTCAATGTGAGTCGCTGTGCGCAGCTCGCGATTATTCACTGCTGCAATCAAGAAGTAGGGCAGTTGGGGATCAACCTTGGTTCGTCGCAATCGGACAATCCATTGGCCGCTGACATTCTGCGTTCGATCGAACGCATGAATGGGGAGATCCGTTCGAGCTGGCACTGAAATTTCCGTTCCATCTGGGGCAATCAAGCTCAGTTCGATGTGCGATGCCTCGGGCTCGCTGAGCAGAAAGGACACTGAGCGGGCGTCCTGCTCAACCCATACGGGTAAATCGATTCTCTCGGCTCCGCGTTGCAGGAACAGTTCCAGCCCACCTTCGGAATGGTTTACACTGCCCTTGTCTTGAGTCGCTGCGAACGCTGCATTCTGCGTGGCAGGCAGGCTACCCCATCGCAGATCGACGATTCCGTAGCCTGGAGAATTGTAAAAATAAGATTCGATCAATTCATTTTGGAGGCTAAAGGCATATTTGGACAAATCGGCGTTTGAGATGGGGAAATTCTGCTGTCTAACCCATTTGCTTGACTGTCCCCACGCATCAAGCTGATCCACAAACGCGCCAAGGCCTACTGTCGTGGCCTTGAGTGTGACGCGTTTCTCTGCCAAATTTGTTGGCAGTGTACTGGCAGCATCAGGTGAGTTGCCCGCCTGAACTAAAAACAAACGCTGATACGCAGCCATGTCTCCATGAAATTGGTCGAGGGCATTCTGAATAACCATCCGCTGTGCTTTGCCTTCACCTAGACTCGTTGCGTCGATCAGCTTATGCAGCTGCGCAACTTCACTTGGTAGAATGGCTTGCATCTGGCGAATGAGGCCTTGCGATCCCATCACCAAAGCCAGCTGATCGCCGCTTGATGCGAGTCGATTCACCCATTCTTTCGCTGCAATTTTAATCGCTTTCTCAACTGGTGGCGGAGCAAAAGTTGGATGCGCCGGAATTGCGATCGCATACTTAGAAATCGGAGTAAGCTCAATCCACTGTATCGGATGGATTTCATTCACGATGGGAACCCCAGTGGGTAGCACGAGCATTGGATAAACTTCTTTGAGCGTCTCCCAACACGAGTGGCGATGTTTAAATTCCTGTCCATTATTCGTGGGCAAAGGAAGGGGAACGTGAGGGTGACCGGAACAGCAAAATTGGTTTACCACGTGATGTGGCTGCACCTTGGCGACTTTACCCTTCTTATCCAATCGCAACCCGAAGTCGCGGCTAAATTCCATGATGCACTGGTGCGTCGCAGGATTGTTCTGACAGACCCTCGCAGTACCTAGGTATTCGTCCCCAAGTGTCCCGACATAATGTCCAATTTCATGAATAGTACAGACTGGTTCTTTCATGACATGCAACGTCAATGTGATTTGACCACAAAAGGGATTGGGTCCAATCGCAGTCGTAAAGGAATCTCCCGACAAGTTCACCAACACGATATCATCGTCACTGGTGGGTGTTCCATCATTTACGAAATAGAGTTTCCCCAGTTGCATCTTGCCATTGGTCGCACCGAACAAGATCCACGAGGCAAATTCGAAGGAGCGACGCCAGCGTAGCTTGTGTCCCAGAGCAATCGTATCGTAGTGGGCCGTTACGGCCAAATCGATGATGTAACGGTCGGATGCTAGATCAAAATGAATACTACCTTTTCCCATTACACTATCCGCCATGCTAGAGATTTTTGGAACATCCGGATTAAGCGAGCGCCACCTATACCGATGTGTTTTTATGGGTCGCTCCTGCCGGGAGCGACCGGGAGCGACTTATTTTATACATCCGCATTGTGTGCGCCTCAGCGATGGTCGCACCCGGCAGGAGCGACCCACCAACTCAAAGGTCAGTCTCGTATGCGCACATTATTCCCGGATCACCGACTTTTGACTTCCTCCGATTTCGCTTCGTGAATCCGCAGTGAGTCTTCGTTCCACAGTTCAATCTCGTCCGCGTCGCAATTAAAGTAACCTGGATACTTGCCCGACAACTCGACAAATTCAGCAACTTGTCTTTCCGGCGCTATAGTTTTGAGGCGACCATCAGGATCGCGCATCATTTGCGAATAGAGTTGTGTAATGCGAATGGCTTCATTCGCGGGTAATTGGTTAGACACAATCGTCCACAGTCGAGCCGTGCGATCTTGCGAAGCAGTCAGCAATTTGGAACCTGTTTTGTCGAAGTAAACTCGGCGGATCGGCTCTAGGTGCGTTAACGGTGGAGCTAACAAACGCTGTTCCTTTAGATCCCATAGGATCGCCGCGCCCGACTGAGGAATGTCACTGGCCTGTGCAAGCGTACCACCTGCGAACGCCACGAGCGATCCCTCCCGATTCACGTCGCAAAACGAAACGGCCTCGATCGATGGATGATGCACTTCATACTCTTTTCGCATCACGCCTTCGCGCAATCGCCAACTTCGCGTCCGTCCCTTGCTTTCATTCGTCCATATCTGACGCCCAGCCTCTTGAACAGTTGCACTCAGCACCTCACCAGCACATTCCAAGCGATGGACAGCCTGACCGCTAGTGAGATTCCAAATATAGACCCACCCGTTCGTTCCGGTCGAAAGCACATGTTCACCATCGGGCATGAACGTGCAGAACAATGCCGAATGAGGATGTGCGAATGGTCCATATTTTTGCTGGCCGGTAACCGCATCCCAATAGCGAACCGTTCCATCCAGACTAGCGCTTGCGATCGCGTCTCCTTTCAAGCTATAGGCGATGCTCATCACCCGGTCTTCATGCTTGCCAACGAAGACTGGAGTAGTCGCTGGGTTCGGGTTGGAGGGCGTCGGAATATTCCAACTTGTCACCGAACCGTCGATGCATCCTGCAACCAGCCTCTGACCATCTGGACTAATAGCCAGAGTTAGCACCGCTGATTCGTGGATTAGGCTGCCACCCAGCTGGCTTCCCGAATAGCCGTCCCAGAGTTTGACGAGTTTGTCGACGCCCGCAGTTGCAACCAGCTTGCCGTCACTGCTGATCACACATTCACTGATTCCCTCCGCGTGCTCTAGTACCGCGCCCATCTGTTGACCGGTGTCCGTATTCCAAATATAGGCCTTGCCGTCCGATCCAATTGACAGACAGCGATTGCCATCCGGCGAAAACAGAGCGTTGCGAACTGCACCCTGATGTTGAAAAACGTGTGACGTCGGTGCGGCGCCAGCCAAATCCCAAATTTGCAAAAAGCCATTTCTTCCACCGACAGCCAATCGACGGCCATCGGGATGAAATCCGGTTGCCGTTGCACTCTCGCTGTTTCTCAACAGGCTACACGCGTGCTTTCCCGTTTTACGCCAATAGATATTGACCGAACCATCGCCCCCGCCTAGTACCAGCAATCGGTTCGAGCGATCTTGGTCCGCTGATTCGTAATGGGACTGCCCGCGAATTTGCGATCCTAGTCGTTGACCGGTAGTCAAGCTCCAAACCTGAATGTCAAAGTCGTGAGAGATCGATACGACTTCTTCCGCAGATCCACCGAAGAGTACTTCACGCGGCGCAAACGGCAATTTCAAGCCATCGCCCACCGCCTCTCCGGTGGCCAAGTCCCAAACGCGGATCTGCCCATCGCGTGAAGCGCTACAAATTCGTTTTCCCCCCTCAGCAAAATCAATGGTCTGAATATGAGCGTCATGATTCATCCCGCTCGCAACTATCTTATCTTTTTCAAAATCCCACACATGAATCTTTCCGCCAAATTGGCTAGTCGAATTCGTAACGACGGCAACCAAATTCGATTGGGGAACACAGACGACTTGATTGACCTGCATGCCTTCAAATTGGTGCTCGGCTTTCATCATGCCGTCGCTGGCATTCCAAATTCGTGCGAAAGAATCAAAACTGCCGGTAACCAACCACTGGCCTGAGGAATGAAAATCGGTTGAAACGACATAGTCGGTGTGGGCTAGGTTCTTGATTAAGCGCCCTCGATCGACATCCCAAAGTTGAGCGTGGTTCTCAACTCCACAAAAAGCGATCTTGTCGCTGGTCGGCGAGGTCTTGAATTGCGTAAACCGCTGGACAGTCTGATCAAAAACAGATTTCTGATTGAGCGTATTGTAAACCTGAATGCGTCCATCAAAACTGGCAGCCGCCAGACGTGTACCATCTTGATTAAAACGCACTGCATCGACAGGAAAACCGGTCGCCCATAGTTGCGTCAATTTCGGTATACGGTCCTGGATCATTCCAAGCCGCGTGCGATTCGCCTGACTTTCTCGTGTGGTCAACGCGTCTGCAAACCAGAGCGATGCATTCACCAAATCGTTGCCTTCCAACGCATTTGTTCCATTCTGCATCAACAATTCATATCGTCGATCCTCGCTCTCATGCTGTGATTTCTTGGCTACCAACGTCAAGCGGTTCTGTTCAAAGGCCCAACCCATTGAAATCGCAGTAGTGAGTAACAACAGCGCCGCAATCGTGGCACTCAACGAAGCTGTAACTGGGTGCCGTCGACACCAACTCCAATAGCGAACGATATTGCTGATCGGTCGTGCATGAATCGGCTCTCCGCGCAACCAGCGCTCAAGATCATCAGCGAGGGCTTGTGCCGAAGAATAGCGTTGGCTAGGTTTTTTTGCCATCGCTTTGAGCGTAATGGTCTCTAGATCTCTCGGCACGCTCTCGTTCAACCGATGGAGGCTTCGCGGTTCTTCATTGATGACCTGCTCGATGACCATGCGTTTGCTACCATGAAATGGGAGCTCTTTGCATAGCAATTCATAGAGAATAACACCTAGCGAATAAATATCGCTGCAGGGGCCGACTGCTGCTTGATTGCCGATGGCTTGTTCGGGTGACATGTACTGGACCGTGCCCACGATCGCTCCGTCGACGGTCATCGTGATTTCAGCATCATCTCTGCGCGATAGCCCAAAGTCGACCACGTAAGCTCGGTGATTGTGATCGACCAAAATATTGCTTGTTTTTAGATCTCGGTGAATGATCTTGCTGCGGTGAGCGAATTCAATCGCTTCGGCGATCTGAATCATCAGCTTGACGGACTCTTTGTGAGTGAGAGTGCCCGTGCCAAGGAGTTCGCGCAGAGTCATTCCATCGATGAATTCGCTTACTATGAAAGGAGTATTGCGATCCTCTGAGATATCATAAACCTGAGCAATGTTGGGATGACGCAGTCTCGCAACATTTCTGGCTTCGCGGAAAAATCTTTGCTCTTCCTCCGAGGTGGCGAAAAAACCGTGGCGCGGTATTTTGATGGCGACGGGACGGAGGTCCAACTGCAAGTCTTCGCCCAAGTAAACGACGCCGAACCCTCCTTCGCCCAACATGCGAACGATTCGGAAATGTCCCAGTTGCTTGGGCATCGGGGGAGGAGTTTTTTCGCTCAGCTTTTTTGCTACATCCGAATGGACTCGGACGGAACTGCCGCAGCTTGTGCAGACGATTTCACGGACCCGATCATCGACCACCTGAACCTGATTACCGCAATGTGGACAGTTAATGCGGTAAACGTGATCGCGATGAATTATCGGCGGCGATGAAAAAATCGAAAAGTCGACTGTCACATCGTCGGATGCGTCACCTTCTAAGGTCAGCCGGGTTGCTCGATAGACGGCCAAGTAGAACTTGAGTTTCGATTCTAAATAGGGAGCGAGGTCCGGATGCTCGCGAACCAAGTCATCGTAGCTTTCGGACTCGCCCCTGCGCAAACGTTTAAGGTAACCTTCGGCTATGGCCTCAACCGCTTGCTCGACCTTGCCTTCTGGTGAATCATCGTTGTCAGATGAATCCTGGTTATCGATCGGCTCGTCAGCATTCATCCGGATTCTCCCTGATTTTCCCAGACCAATACGGATTGCTTGTCGTAACCATTACCGTTTTAGTCCCGATTACTTTTTGTCCCCGCCTGGCGGTTCAAAGTTTACGCATTGAAGCGTCCCGTTGGCGCAACTTGCCCGCGTAAAAATGGGATCCGCGCAAGGGATAGACGTTTGCCCACCACAGGGATTCATAGGTCCGGATGGTCCTGAACTGGAGTAACAGCAAATACTGGTGGTCGGGCCCGTTGGCCCTGTTGCGACTGTCGCACCAGCAGGGCCAGTAGGGCCAGTAGGGCCCAACGTCGCTTCAAGCTTGTGCGCGTGGCTGCCTGCTACCTGAAAGGCTTCCGCAGGAATTCTATTGAGTCTCTCACGAAACTCCGCCATGTCCCGAGCGAGTGCCTTTTTATGCTCCCTGCTCTTTGCCTTGAAGACTTGGTAATCAAATACCTTCTTAGCCGTGCTCCCAATTACGTCGGGAATGTAGATATCTACAATCGCGTGTGCTCCCATAGGCAATTTGAAAAAGCAGGGTGTAAATTGCAGGAATTGCAAAGCATCCGTAGCCTCTGCAAGCGTCATGGGATTTGAGATATTCCCCACCTTGATGTTAAATAACGGGTTGCCATTCTCCACACCTTGATCAACCAGCGATACAAATTGCTCAGTCGTCGCTGTATTCTCAAAATAAAGTCTTGTTAAATGACGCATCGTTTCTCCTCTTGAATATGAGATTTCTAAGTAAGCCATTTTGCCATAAGAGCATGCGCGCCGTGGAACGCATATCTTACTTGGTCGTACGTAATCGACATCTGCTCGGAAATGTACTTGAAGGATTGCCCCTCAACAACATGGCGATTTACGATTTCCTTGGTTTGATCATCCAAGCATTGATCCATGGCCGCTCGAAGTCGCTCGACCTCTTCATTCTTTATAAATATCGAACTCGGTCCCGATTGATGCGGGCGAAATTTACCGTATGGGTGGCCGCCTTCATCAAACGACTGGGTTGGCTGGCCGGGCTTGCGCTTGTACGTCTCCCGACTGCGGTACAAATTACTGAGCGTTGTTCGAGCCGTCTTTCGGATCCAACTATCAAAAGCAAGGGCAATCTGCTCGTCGCTTTCACCTCCTCTAAATTGATGAATTTTCGTCCACACACGTAACAATACCTCTTGCACCAAATCAGAGTGGCTCAAGTCGGCATGGTCGCGCAGGCCAAATTTGGCACATTCGTGTCGAATCGCACCACTGAATTGCTTGACGAGTTCTTCCACAGCGAGGGTGTCGCCCTTTTGGATAGCTCGAATCAACTCACTCAGGCTTGTCATTCTTGTCGCTCAATTAATAAGACACGCATTGAGAACCAGATTAGGCAAAAGTGGAGTTCATTATCGCGAAAAAACCAAACATTGTTTTGCCGACGCCGCTAGCGCATCGCTGAGTACAATCTAACACCAAGTTGAGCAGAATTCTGGCACTAGTACTCAGTGGGTTCGCTGGGATTGGATGAAGCATTAGTGAACTTTGATCAGTTCAACGATGAAGTGCAACGTCGAATTGGGTGGTATTCCAGGTGGACTCTGTGCTCCATATCCCAATTCAGGCGGAATCTCAAGTTCGATCATGCCGCCTTCGCTTACCAATCTCAATCCCTCGGTCCAACCAGGCACTACTTCGCGGAGCCTAAACGAAATCGGTTTTTTGCCATAGGAACTATCAAAGACTTTGCCGCTATTCAGCCAACCCTTGTAATTGACCGTCACCTCATCGCTGGCCCTCGGATTCGAACCATCCCCTTTGCGAAGCACTTTGTACTTCAAGCCGGACGGTGTAGTGGTGAATTCGGCCGGAGCGTCCGCATCGACAACAGTTGGTCCCGGCGACGACATTTGTTGTCCCGTGACGCAACCAAGGGCAAGAACGGCGGTTAAGCAAAGAAGCGTCGCTTCAAATCGGTAGATTAGTTTCATTTCATAGTCCGAACAACATGGATACCGCGAGAAAACCGCACGGAAGTATTGTGATCCACCGGCTCGTTTTCGCCTACCACAGTCATCGGGAATGGATGGGTGCTGATCGCAGTTTTTGCGTTCCTGCGGCAAATTTACCGGCGCGCAGGCTTTGTGCGAGACCGTCCGGTTCAGTTGGAGTACAGGCGTTAGCGGCCCGGTTCTGGCTTTGAAGTCCTCCTTGATTCACGGGCAAAAATGGGAGAACGACGCTATGCTGATAAAAACTTATTGTAGAACGATTGTACTCAATCGTTCCGGAGAGCTCGCGCTGGCTCATTTGAACGGTTTCATCCGTTGGAAAAATGCGGGTTGACTTCGGTCCGTTGCCCTTCGGCAGAACGGTTGGGGACAACCGTTCTACACGGTCTGCACCCGCTTGCTATGCTAACCGGCATGCGTGAGTCCCTCTTTAGCCGCATAAGCAGCCACTCCTGCGGCGATCTCTTCGTCTGTGATACCATAGCCTTTGAGCAGCTTCAGCATGACTGCACCAAGACGAACGGGCATTCCTAGCCGCTTGCCTGTGGCTGGGCTAGGCGCGAAAGTTGGCGTTGCAGGCTGGCGCGTAACCAATTCGACTTCAGCTTCGAGCTCCTGCACCGGATCCGCGTCGGAAAAAACTCCCTCGACTTCTTCGTTGAAAACCCACGGGAAAAAGCGCTGAGAAGCGACCTGCGGTGATTCGAAAGTTGCAATCGACATGATAACTTGGCGTCAGCCACTCCTCAGAACAGGCTTCGAACTCAATCATTTGGTTCACTACCTCCAGTTTCGAGCGACCGTTGACACCTTCGGTCAATCGTGAAGAACAATTCCGCAAAATTGCTGCTCAGAAACGCCGACCTATGACTTCGCCAGACAAGATACGAATGCTGATGCTGCCCGGCTTGGCGTCGGATGAACGACTCTTTTCGGCCCAGGGCGAACGATTTAAGGAAATGGTCGTACCCGAATGGCCGTCCTTAACCGAGCCGGCGCGCGATCCAAAAAGGTTTGCGGAGAATTGCTGGAACGCGTGGACAGTTGGCTCCGGAGCTTTGGCCAGCAACCTACCCTATATCATTGGTGGCACCTCTGTCGGCGGCATCATCGCGACCGAGATCGCCTGGCTGGCACAGCAGCTTGGCAAACCGCCGATCGCAGTGTTGCTCATCAGCAGTTGCCGAAGCTGGCAAGCAGTTCCGCGCTGGTACGGCCGTTGGGCGGATTGGTCCGACAAGTTACCTAAGTGGCTTGCTAGCAAGTTGTTCGTACGTCGACAAATTACCCAGTCGCTACGCTGCGACGGTGCTAATGCCGAAACTGCTCAGCTTGTCGAAGCCATGTACCAATCCGCTGACTGGCGACAACTACAGATGTTCACACGCCTCATGGCGGCTTGGCGTCGCGAAGAAGTCGATGCAAACAATTCTCCATTCCCAATTCATCAACTCCACGGTCGTCTCGATTCTTTGTTGCCCAAACCCTCTCCCAAACATGCCACACTCTTACTGGACGCTGGCCACTGGATGACGGCCACGCACGCAAATACCGTGAACAACTGGATCGAAGCCATCGTTCGTGACGCGGCTCTGAAACGAAGCCGGAAGCCTCAGTAAAAACCAACGAATGAACGCTATGAAAACAACTAGATTGTCAACCCAGCAGTCCTTCTGCCCTTCTCCCTCGCTTAAAAAGAAGGGTCCGGGGGATGAGGGTTTGACCGGGTCGATAACTTCGAAAGCCCTTACCCCCGTCCCTTTATCAAGGGCGAGGGTGAGATGGGATTCAGTGATCCTATTTTTCGTGATGACGTGGATCGCGCTAACATCGCAGAACGTGTTCGCTCACGAAGGCCATGACCATGGAACGGGCGATTCAAGTGCGAGAGTGTGGACGTTCAGTGATCCTGGTGCTCACGTCCATGCTTCCTATGTGGCGTCCGCTGATGGAAAAGCTCAGGTTCGCCGCGCGGATGGCAAAGTCGTTTCACTTGAGATCGCCAAATTATCTGCTGCGGACCAGCATTGGATCGATCAAATGGCAACTCAAATTCGACACCTGAACGCGCATGTGAAGCGTCCCATTCAGCAAACGCAGTTCGTAGCGACAAAGGTCATTCGCAGGCCAGCCATCGCTGACGCGTTTGAGCCTTTCGCAAAGCTCAATGCACTCAAGTATCGACAGGATGCGGAGTTTTTTTATGTCGAATCGAATTCGATGCCTGATCACAGGATGATGGTTGGCATTACGGCTTGGCAACAACAGGTCCCGCTGCCGCAGCCCTATTTTGGAAACAATGCTTGGCGCATTCCCCTCGAGCCCGTCGTGGCAAAGAATCCACTGTCCGCCAAGTCGCATTTCTTTCGGGGAGCGATCGCATTGGCCGCGAATGGCATACCGATTTTCAATCCCATCAAGAATGATGGCAAAACGGATACATTTTTAGCGGGAGAACTGGATGAGTTCGGTGGTCATTGTGGTCGGGCTGATGACTACCACTACCATATCGCGCCCACGCATTTGCAGGAAAAAGTCGGTAAGGACAAACCCGTTGCCTATGCGCTCGATGGTTTCGCAATTTATGGATTCACCGAACCGGATGGAACTAAAGTTGCGAAACTGGATGAATTCAATGGCCACACCACGCCAGAGCTCGGATATCACTACCACGCGACCCAGACGTATCCCTATCTCAACGGCGGATTCCATGGTGAAGTTGTTGAGAGCGACGGTCAAGTCGATCCGCAACCAAGAGCGGCTGGTGTTCGACCAGCTCTTCTTCCGCTACGGGGCGCCAAAGTAGTCGACTTCTCGCAATTAAAGGCTGGTAGTTATCAGTTGACCTATGAGCTTCAAGGAAAAAAAGGGTCGATTAGTTACGTTTTGGCCAAAGATGGTTCAGCAGAGTTCAAGTTTGTAGATCCTAACGGCAAGTCTCGAACGGAAAGCTACACCCCACGTCCCGGCGGCGGTGATCGCCCCCCACGCAATGATCCTCCTCCACGCAAAAACCCACCGCCGCGCGATCCCTCCCGCAACGAACCACCGGGTGATAAGCAAGTGCCAGAGACAATCGCGGTCAAACAGCAAATCGCGGCAACTTCCAACACAAAAACCGGATTCGTCGTATCGAGTTCCGCAATCGGGGCGGATGGGATGATACCGGTTGAATTTACTTGTGATGGCCAAAGTGCCTCGCCACCGATCCAGTGGAAAGACGCCCCGGCTGGTACAAAAACATTTGCTCTCAGTCTTTGGCATACGGCTCCCGATCAAGAGAAGTCGTATTGGCTGGTCTATAACATTCCCGCGAATGTTGATCATCTCGACAAGAACGACAAGCAAACCGGAACCGTTGGCTTAAACGACAAAAAGAGAGCCGCCTACGATCCGATGTGCTCAAAGGGGCCAGGCGTGAAGAAGTATCACGTTACCCTCTATGCGCTGTCATCTGAGTTGAAGCTGGCTAAGGGAAGCGACAACCGTGCGAATTTCCTAAAGGCGATTAAAGAAATTACGCTAGCAGAAACGACTCTCGATTTTCAATATGAGCGAAAGAAGTAGCCTCACATCCGGTGAAGCTCCGAAAACCACTACTTTGACCACCGGAAAACTTCGATTTCCAAAAGTCAAACTTACCCAATCGTGTCCGACTTTGTTCCGGCGGATCTTGACCCAAGACTTAACTAAGCAGAGTGAGCGGATTGACGCGCGACTTGAGCGGAATTTCTACGGGCCCGCCCAGCCGCTGGGATTCAAAAATCGAAGCGATCATTTCGATGATCGAGCGCGCGTCTTCGGCGTTGCAGCGCGTGGGGCGTTGCTGTTCAACGCTATCGATCAGATCTTTAATAGCGGCAATGTGCCCGCCTTCGTAAGTGCCATCGGTGCGGGGTTCGGGTTTGCCGATGCCGGCCGAGGAGATCATTTCCCATGACTTGCCGGATCGACCCGGTGACCAACTGCCGTCGCGGAGGATATGAGCCGGGGCCATATAGCCGCTCTCCATATCGATGATGCCCTTCGAACCAAAGACTTGAATCGCAAACCGAGTGGGTTTACCCGCCATGCCGCGACGCGAGGCGAAATGCCCAAAGACGCCGCCAGAGAACTGATAACGAGCTTGGATGTTGTCGCCAGCCAACGGCCCGATTCCTTCAGCGCCGTCTTTGACATCGCTTCGCTGAATCGCTCGATCACCTTGCATGACGGTTGCCGTGCAGTGCGTTGGATTGCCGCCGGCGAAGCTGCGCATCATGCCAAACACATGCGACCCCAATACCCACAAGTCTTCACCGCCTCCGCGTTGGTCTTCTTTGCCGCGAGCCCGCAATTCGAGCACCTCACCAATCTCTCCAGCTTTTACCAAAGCCAGAACCGTATCGAGCACCGGCGAGTATTGCGAAATATGGGCGATAGCCAAGTTTAAATGCCGCATCTGAAAGTGATGGATCACTTCATCGCATTCAGTCAACGTTCGGCAGAAAGGTTTCTCCATGTACACATGACAGCCCGCCTCCGCTGCGGCCAGCAACATGTCGTGATGCCTGTCGATCCATCGAGGACAAATCGCCACGATGTCCAGCCTTTCTTTCTCCAGCATCTGCCGGTAGCTCACGTAGGATTGCTTCGCGCCGGTCCGTTGCTGTGCGGCCGCGCGGCCTTTTTCGTCATCGTCCGAGACCGCAACGATCTCGACATTCGACAATTTGGTGAACGCGACATCCACATCGTGGCCGTAGTTACCGTTGCCAGTTCGACCGATAATACCGACACGATAGGTTTTGCTCATGGATCTGTACTTTAGGTAACAAGTGAGTGTTCAGACTTTTGGGGAGCAGCCAGGGTTTACGATTCTCTTTGCGACCGCCCCTCCAAAATCGGCAAACCAAAGCCTGCCCAGTTTAGCAAATGCAAAGGCAGCATTTCAACCTACCAAAATGGATTGAGTATCCAATATCTAAGCGCGAGAATAGAATACCATCGGTGGGTTCGTGCATCCGATAGAGTCGAAATCGCTTTGAAAAAAGCAGGTGCTGGCAATTCCCGCCTCGTTCCGTGAAATTGAAGGACGTCTTCAAGCGGCAGTGCAACAGGCTACCGGGAGTTGCTTTGTGTCTCAGGCAGACGAAAATCCGCTCGAAATCGCAGTCGAACTTGCTCTCGCTGAGTATATGCTCAAGTGCGATGATGGTGCTGTACCGGACCGCGAGCAATTTCTGGCCAAGCACCCCGCGATGCGCGATCGGCTGAGCGAATTGTTGGCTGCGGCCGATTGGATCGAACAACTCGCTGGGCCTACCATTGCCGATGTAGCCGCCATCGCCGCACCGAAACCGAACCCAATCACCGATGAAACCTTGCCACTGCAAAATTCGATTCGCCAGCCATCGGACCCGAACGAAGTCACTCTGCCGAGTTTAAAGATCGAATCCATTGAATTTTCGATCAGTGAAAGCAAGAGCATCTCGCCGAGGGTTCGGCCGCTGCTCGATCCCAGCCAGCTGCGCGACGCAAGTGAATTATCGCAGCCCGCTTTGCCATGTCGCTTTGGCGAGTACATTCTCGAGCGCGTGCTCGGGCGTGGTGGGATGGGTGTGGTATATTTCGGCCGGCAAATTCATCTCGACCGACCTGTTGCCATCAAGATGATTCGCTCAGGCGCGTTGGCAAGCCAAGAAGAAGTGCAAAGATTCTACGCAGAGGCGCGCAGCGCCGCCAAGCTCGATCATCCAAACATCGTAACAGTGTATCAATGCGGAGCGCACGAGGGGCATCACTATTTCTCGATGGACTACGTGGCTGGCACCGATCTTTCGCGGCTCATCCAGGATGCACCCTTGGAATGCAAGGTCGCCGCGCGCTATGTACGCGACGTAGCGAGAGCGATTCAGTACGCGCACGATCAAGGCATTTTGCATCGCGATTTAAAGCCCGCCAATGTATTGGTCGACAAAGCAGACAATGTACACATTACCGATTTCGGATTGGCTAAGTCGATTGGACATGAGACCGGCCTGACTGCAACCGGGGCCGCGCTCGGTACGCCCAGCTACATGTCGCCTGAGCAAGCGGCCGGACGCGTTGAGGATCATAACTACGGCACCGACGTCTACTCTATCGGTGCGATTCTGTTCACGATTGTCGCTGGCCAACCACCCTTCAAAGCCGCCTCGGTGGTGCAGACAATCATGCAAGTCATTCACCGCCCCGCGCCGATGGCGCGTACGGTCAATCCCAACGTCGACGGAAACATCGAGACGATTATTGATCGCTGTTTGCAAAAAACTCCTGATCGACGGTATGCAACTGCGGGTGCTCTGGCGGACGATCTCGATCGTTACTTGCATGGCAAACCCATCGAAGCGCGACCGTTACCGGTTTGGCGTCGTGTGTGGCATTGGTTGCTCGGTGTGCCGATGATCGGTGCCGTGCTCGACCATCGTGTGGTTGAACCCACCAATGCGCATCGCTGGGTCCAGCGCGGGCTGATTTCCAGCGCTCTGCTAATGATGATGGCGTGGGCGATGTTAATGGTCTCGTCCAGCAACTGGCAAACCAATCGAATGCCCAAGTCGCTGCGGATCGCGGCTGGTGCTGCGGGCGGCGGTTACGAACGTATCGCCAACGCCATTTGCACTTCTCTGAGCGCCGATCACTTGTGCGATGCAACCTCCCTACACACCGAGGGTTCGCTCGAGAACATCGACAGACTGCTCAACCGCGATGTGGACCTCGCGCTCCTCCAAGCCAATATGGTTGGTTCGTCACCGATTACCGTAGTAGCCCCGCTTTATTACGAAGCAGTTCACTTGGTGGTTCGCAATGGTAAAAACATCACTTGCATGGCTGACCTCAAAGGCAAAAACGTACTGATTGGCGTCGAAAAATCAGGGGCCTATTCCGTATCGAAGTTACTGTTATCGCGAGCCAATTTGAATCTCGATGATGTCCATGTAAATAGCGGCGACTGGCGGCATTTATCAACGCGGCCTGACATTGACGCGGCGTTCATTGTCGTACAAACAGGCAATGCGATGATGCAAGCCTTACTCGCCGAACAGAATCATCAACTGCTACCGATCGAAGACGCGATGGAATTTTCGCTTGATCAGCCCACCTTCCACGCTCTGCCGCTCACCCGCAGCATGTACCCCGGCAGCGATTTACCACCCACCGGTGTGCTGACCGTTGCGACCACGGCGTTTCTTGCGGCACGCGCCGACGCGCCCGATATTTTGATTGACAAAGTCCTCGATTGCCTCTTTTCAAAGAAGAACATCGAAGAGTGTGGTCTCCTCTCGGCAGAGCGGGCGGCTCGCTGGCAAGGCCTCGCGTGGCACCCGGCAGCGCAACGTTATTTCGGCTCGTACCGAAAATAGCTCAGGTTGCGAATCATGCGTCGTCGCGTTACTTTCCGAACGAACGCAACAGTCCTTCAAGTTGTGATTGCATGCCCGAAAGTCCGGATTCAACCATCAAAGCCTCCTTCTTCGACTGGACGATCGCCAAGGCTAGTGACGGATGTGCTTGCCAATCAGTGCTCGTAAATTTGCGGATGTCGTAGTAAGGCAATTCCAACTTCGAGGCGACTTTCGGAATCAAGTTCACCGTTTCCTTCGAGCGCACGACATAATAGTTCTCGGACATGAACAGCCCAGCTGCTCCCACAATCAAACCCAACACGAACGAAGAAAGTCGCGTCATCATTCATCCTCCTTGCGATCCCTAGCCATGAGCATCACCTATCTTTTGACGAATCCAGCTAATTGCAAGCAAATTGTACAAGTGTCCGCTCGGATAGTACCACGCAGCCGAACAGCGTGCCCATAGCAAAATCGACCTCCTAGAAGCGTGGCCAGGAATTAAAGTCAACGCTGTGAAGCATTTTTCGGCATTACCTGCAGTCGCAAGGTCACTCTCGGCAAGAGTGACCCACGGTGGGTCGCATCTACTTCACCCGTGCGCTGATAAATTCCGCTGAGCCTGACATAAATAGCGGCACGTTTTTCGAATGAAAGGAGGGTACGTGTTCCCGGATGTTCGAAATGATCGTCTCGATATCGTCGTCTGTGGGTCCATCGTGGCCTACGTCTATATGGAATATAACGGTATCGCGCTCTTTCTGAATGCGTTCCAAATGAGCGCCGCTGTCTGAAATGTAGCCAATGATCGATTCGTTCAGCTTGACCTCTCCTCGATTGTCACCGACAGCAGTCGTGTGCATTTTGTGACAGCGTCGTTACACGCAGAAGAGTCGCCGCTGTTTTGTCCTGCGGAGTAACTTTCTTTTCCTGAGCCTGGGAGTAGAAAGTGGGTGAGAGGACAAAGATGCCAAAAAGAAGAGCCAGATGCAGCTGACTGAGCGGGCTTGGCATGAACACATTGAAACTCCAAAAGGCTCGATACGATCCGAAAACCCTCAAATCGCTAGTGTAATCGAGAGGCTATTATAGAGTCACCAAGATCTATTGAGCAAGCATGAAAAGCACTATGTCGCCTCACGACCAACTATCCGCAAAGTGGGGTGGCAGAACAAAATCTCACAACACGAGCCGTTTGAATTCGATAGCAAATCCTTGGGTGGTAAAACGCCGGAATTGAGGGAGAAAGCGTATGTAATCGGGATTGTGGCTGGATTAGTTGGGTTTTTGCCCTTATCGATGTGAGTGGTGTGGGTTATCCTGGAGGCGTTGTGGCATCAAAACCTTTTAGTTGGATCCCTTGCAGCGGAATTGCGTGCCTGAGGATTTGGAAAAGTCCCTATGGCAAAATCGTTCGCTGACCTTCCTATTATTGAAACTATCCAAGCGGCCATTCGTGCAGAGGGGTATACGATCCCGACGCCGATTCAGCTTGCGGCGATTCCGCCACTTTTGGAAGGACGCGACTTGCTGGGCTGTGCTCAGACCGGCACCGGCAAAACGGCCGCGTTTGCGATTCCGATTTTACAGTTATTGGCTGCTACTCCCCAAAAAGCCACACCCCATTATCCGCGAGCCTTGATTCTGGCCCCGACGCGTGAATTGGCCGTTCAGATCACGGAGAGTTTCGATACGTATGGTAAGGGCCTAAAGCTTCGTTGCACGTCAGTCTTCGGAGGAGTGGGGCAGGCTTCCCAAGTCAATGCGATGAAGCGCGGTGTTCATGTCTTGGTGGCGACGCCAGGTCGCTTGCTTGATTTGATGGAGCAAGGGCAAATCTACCTCGATCGACTGAGCTACTTTGTACTCGACGAAGCTGACCGGATGTTGGATATGGGTTTCATGCCCAGTCTCAAACGCATCGTCCGCGCTTTGCCGAAAAAGCGACAATCGATCTTTTTGTCAGCGACGATGCCACCACCGATCGAAGAACTCGCCAGTCAGTTGCTGCATGAGCATGTGAACGTGATGGTCACACCACCCTCCACAACCGCTCAGCGTGTAACACAGCGAGTGATGTTTGTCGCGAAAGACGATAAGCGCTACTTGCTGGAAAAAATGCTGGAAGAAAATGCGCTCAGCAAAGTGCTGGTCTTTACGCGCACGAAACACGGCGCCGATCGACTGTGCAAACAGCTCCGTGTTTCCGGTCTAGCCATCGATGCGATCCACGGCAACAAATCGCAAGGCGCTCGACAAAGAGTTCTGGGCGAATTAAAAAATGGCAAATTGCGCGTGCTGGTAGCAACTGACGTGGCGGCCCGCGGAATCGATGTCGACTCGATCTCGCACGTGATCAACTATGAAATTCCGACCGATCCCGAAAGCTATGTGCATCGCATTGGCCGCACTGCTCGGGCGGGTGAAACTGGCGAGAGCATTTCATTCTGCGACGTCGATGAAGTACCGAGCTTGCGCGATATCGAAAAACTGCTCGGGCAATCGATCCCCATCGATCGCGATCAGCCTTACCATTACGAAGGCGCTGAACGCGGCAGTGCGCGCGGCCCCAAAAGCCCTCGCGTTCGCGGACCACGAAGTCAAAGCCAGTCGCGGGGAGACTTCCGGGGCACCAAGAAAACGGCCACATCGTCTACCAGTCATGGTTATGCCGATGAAGGTCGCACCAGCGAAAGTCAATCCGAAGCGCCACGTCGCAAGCGTTCGATCAGCGGTAAGGTCAAGAAAGTCAAAACCGACGCTCGCAAGTCCTATGGCTTTGCGCACGCCAAGCCAAAGGCGTCTGGTAGCAAATCGTCCGGCAAGAAACGCCCGCCTAGATAAAGGCAGCCCTATCGCAGTGGGTGGCACGCAGTGTTTTGGACCAACCAGTACGGCAAGGCTCGAGTGTTTGGGACGACTTACGGTCACAGCAACGAGACCTTTGCCGACAAGTCTTTTCGCCAAACGCTTGTCAATGGCATTCTCTGGGCGGCTGGAATACTGGAATAGGGCTTGGCTAATGGTGGGTCTCGTTCCTCGACCCACCCTACAATCATATTGAGGAACGAAACCACCACCAAAATCATATTGAAGTTGAGGAACGAGACCCACCACTGTTTTCTAGAGTGGATGCAGGCTAGCAAGTAGGTCCGTCAGTGGCGTGAATGGGCGAGTACGTGTGGTCAACTCATCAAGCAACTCGATCGGCCGAACAGTGGAATCGAAGCTGCTTACGTTGATGGACGCCACGCGACCGGCGAGCAAGCTGCCAAAGTGCTGTTCGACTCCGAGCGCTGTAGCCGATCTTTGCGTCACCGCGCCATAAGCCCATTCGGGGGAAACCCATGCATGGCTTGCGCGCAGAGCAATCACTTCATTCCATAAATCGAGATCTGGATTGCTGGCGCGAGAATCGGTACCGAGTACGACGTTGATTTGCGAATCAATAAATCGTCGCAAGGGATATTCCGTATGGCCAAAATGCCGATGCGTGCGCGGGCAATAGACGATCGCGAGAGCACTGCCAGCCACGAGTTCGGTCTCAGCGTCGGTCAAGTAGTTGCCATGAATCAACAATCCGCGGTGGCGGGATGCGAGCCAGCGAATGACATGAGTGATGCTGGCTCGGGGAGCATCCGCTGGTATGCCAAGCCGCTCAAAGGCGTCGCGAAATGGACCCGAACCGAACTCTAGCCACTGGCGTTCATCGAGACTCTCCGCCACATGCATCGCGGTGACTAGCTGCCGCGTGAAGTTAGACCCTAACGCTTTCTCGGCAGTTGGGAAATGGATCGAGTAGGGTGCATGGGGCGAGAGTCCAATTTGCCAAATAGGGTCGGACGGCGATTCGATGGCGGCTAAATGCATTGCCCACTGAGCAGCTTCGGCAAAGCGAGCTTCATCGAGTCCGATGATTTCAGGAAAGGCAAACACCAAGGGCGAACTTGCGAGATGTTTCAGGCACATGCTTGCGGACAGATTGTTGCGTACAATTATCGGCACTGCGTGAGATCGTTTTTTTGTAGGCGTGCCGGCAATGGATGAGTCCGGAGTAAAAGCGGGCGAGACGCCCGCGCTCCGAGCTTGCAGATGGCTGGGCGACCAAGGCCTGGTAACGATGTCGCCGACGAGTACAACTCCGGCTTGGCGAGACTCTTCGAGGCCCGCTTGCAACGTCAGTTGCCGCCGGCGCATGTACTCTTCGCTCGAACCGTTTTCGGAAATCAAGCGGCGATGGCGAATGACGGCAACAATCCACTCAGGGAAATTGCGGCCGGGAGCAAATGGCTGCTGCAGGTCGCTGAACTCAAGATGCGTGTGAGCGTTCACTAGGCCGGCCGAGAGCATTCTGCTAGGCAATTGCAAATCGGCTCGTTCCGAGCAGTCGGCTGAGCAAGCAACGATTCTTCCATCCTGAACAACAATTTGCCCTGGTAGATGGACCACGCTTGGACTAACGATGATCGCGTCCGCTTGGATTCGAATCGCTTCCATGTGTTCGTATGCTTTTCGCTGACTCAAAAAGGATGGTGTCGAAACTGTAGAACTGGGGGCAATTGGCTGCTAAACTCTGACGTTGGCCACAGGGAACGGAGGCGTTTTATTATCGAGCGCCGGACGGCACCGTAACGCGACTCGGAGAAGATCTATCGGCTCCCAATGGTATTATTTTATCACCGGATGAAAAGACATTGTACGTAGTGCCGTCGATGCAGCGGCAGATCATGGCGTATTCGATTTCTCAGCCGGGCAAGCTCGCGGATTGCAAGATTTGGAGCGAATTTGAAACAATCCGGGGCGAACACCAATCAAGGCGGCGATGGTTTGACGGTTGACTC
>JAYVHC010000539.1:0-4607 GCA_043771575.1 Planctomycetia bacterium | reverse complement strand
GGTCCTTTTGTTGGTAGCGTCGATGTGGTGGTTGATCCATGGCTGGAGCTATCAGTTGCGAATGGGACTGGTGGCCGGTGGGATCGCTTTTTTTACGGCGGCGACATTAGTTCTCGAATCTGCCTTTGCAGAATCTAACTTGGTTCAAGCGACCGACTGGATCAGCTTGCGGCGCATCGCGATACTGACCGCTGTAGGCTTGTTCGCGGTGATCGCGGCGACCCTTGGCAATCGCACTTCATTAAAGTTGATTGAGACACCTACGAGATTTTTCAGCCATCGTCGCCAGGCACCGCTCGCCTACGTCCTTCAGCAATTGCAAATTGCCGCAGGCGTGGTGATCGGTGCTGCAGCGATCCTGACATTGGTTGCGAGTCTTTTACCCATAGGCGCGACGCCCTACGGGGGCAATTGGGCGGCGTTGTTGTTGATCACTTACGGTGTACTTACAGTGGGTACAGGGATTGTGGCATGCCATGGGTTCGGACCGAACTGGCTGCTTCGCTGTTTCATTCCTGTTGGACAAGCAATACTACTGCTAGGAACGGTTAGGCTTTGCCAAACCAGTCCTTTGCTTGACGATCTTCTGAGAGAACTGCGACCAACCCGTTCCTGGGCCATCGGAACAGCCAAGCTGGCAGCTGGATGGTCGGTATTGGCAGCCATTGTCAAAATGATCGACCTTCGGCGAGACTCGCGAGTTTTGGCAAGCGAGGCGACGACTCGATTGACGTCATCGCAAAAGTGGAATATCGGTTGGCTGTGCGGTGTCGCCGCCGTGTTGGGTGTGTTGAGTGCCGTTGCGATTTGGTCGAATCCCGATCATCTCCGATGGGCCAGCTGCATGGGATGGTTCTTGCCGGTTTCCTGCCTAGGAATTTTCGCGAGTTGGCGAAGGACTGAGTGGCGCGAAATTGCTTCGATCGCCCTTTGCCTTTGGACATGCTCGGTGGTCTTCGCCCTTGGGCATGCATACGACTGGTGGATCGACATGGGCTTGGCTTGCACTGTCGCTCTGCTGGTTGTGGTGATGACAATAACTTTGATCGCCTTTGAACTTGCGATGGATTCAATTCAAATCCGGCTACGAAGCGAATGGCTGCGCGCCGAGCCTTGTTGGGCTTCTGCGGTGTTGATTGCAGGCTGTTGGATCGGCTTGCTTATATCATTGTTGGGCCCGGCATTCCCGAATATTGCAATTTCATTGGGAGCGGACGTCGAGTTGACTGGTGCATCCTTTGCGTTGCGCCCGCTCGGGTCATGGGGAGTTGGGCTTGTTCTGCTGAGTGGAGTAGGTTTGGCTGTGGCAGCGGCTTGGATTGGAAAGAAGCATCAACAGTTATTCGTGTTGGATACAACCGCCTTGCTACCGGTCGTTGTCGCGTTAACTGTGGCTGCCTGGTTTACGCCACCGTATTCACTGGCGGCTTCGATGTGGACGATCACAGCTATGCTGATGGTTAGCGAGTTGTTGCAGTTCGCTGGCCAGCGATGGCAAAGCCGATCACTGCATGCCTGGCAACAACTGGTTGTCCCAAAGTCAAAAGTTGAGCGAGAATTCCAATGGCTGCCACTAACACGCGGCGGGCTGCTGGCGCTGCTGATGGGTGGCACGTTGACCTTGATTGCGTATTGCATGGCCGGAACTCTGCCTAAGCAGTTGTTGGCAGTAGACGGTGTTTGGTCAAGTAACTTGGCGGTGCTGCTTGTGTCGCTTGGACCAGCGATGGTGTTTGGGTTCTCGCGCTGGTTGTTCAGTGTTTGGAACAGTGAACAACATCAAATCACGACTGCGAGTGGCACTTTGACATCGCTTGCAGGTGGTTCCGTCGCAGCGTTGGCCCTTGTCGGAGGACCAGCTTGGCCAGGCAGCGCCATCGTGTGGCTGCAGTGTTTCGCGTTGATAATCGCTGGATTAGCTTGGGTGAATCTGGGTTTCACGTCGATGCGTAACTTCGTTGGGCTGAAGCATGTACTCGGTAGCAAGTTCGGTAACCGTGTGCTTTTTAATAAATCGCTGAGGGGCGCTCGCTGGCAACGCAGTGAAAAATCGAGCTGGACGCTGGGGCTGCTCGCACTGTTCTCCGTTGTGGCGTTGTGCGCGGGAGCCGCTTACGTTGTGATTGGCTATCCGATCGCGAAGCTGCCCGGCGTCGAACGACTGGGCGGCCCCATAATCGTTCTTACAGCCATCGTGAGCCTATGGCTATTCTGGTTTTTGTATACCCGCCGCGGTGCATCTCATTTTGGAATGTTAGCATGTGCATTAGGCTTGCTGTCTCCCCTGGGAGCTACCGCCTATGCAAATTGGCTGATCGCAGTGCCTACAAGAAGCAATTCCGCCGCGGGCAACTTCGAGCCGCTCCGAATGCTGATGGCGCTTTGGTTGTTCTCGCTTTCGATTGGACTGGTTGTGCGATGGGTCGCGGCAACTCGCGGCAAGAGCTTGTCGACGGTTGGCGAGATCGTTTGGATCGTCCTCGCTTCGCTTGTAAGTGGGCTCGCGCTCGTAAGTTCGACACAGGACCCGAATGCCAGTTGGCCGTTTGCTGAGCTGTCTTGTTTGGCGATGATCATCGTGCTGAGCAGCGCAGCTTCGGGCCAACCCTGGCGTGGCCACCTGGCGGCAGTTGCAGCGGCAGCGGGCATGTCAACTTGGCTATTTCATCACACAGGCTGGGATGAAATCCAGCTAGTGTGGAATATCCTGTGGGGACCGACCTGGGTTGCATTGGTCGCAATCACGGCGAAGTTGTTTGGAGAACGAGCCCTGGCTGCGAAACGCGACGTCGAACCCATAAGACGATTGACATGGTCCGTAGATCAGTCTGTTAGTTTACTTGTGCCGCTTGCCTCGGCGATATTGAGTTTCTGTTGGATCGTCATCCACTATCAATTTGCTGCAGCTCCCTCAGTGTTGTATTGGTCGGTTCTGGGCTTGTCGTTGGCCGGAGTGGTTCTAGCCAGCGCGAGGCTTTGGGAACTTCATCCGGGGAAACGCGGGTTAGCCTTTTATTTCAACCTTGTTTCCGTTGCGCTGGTTGTGTCGTCACTTTTTTGCATCTACGAAAATTTGCCACACATGCATACGTGGTTGATTTGGATGGCCAGCGGTCTCGGTGCGATGGCACTGGTCGCAGGATTGCTACGGGAGATGGTTCGCGAAGCCTCGATGCTCGGTTCGACGCTAAAGTTTGGCTCGATCACCGAACCTGTAAAGCTGCGACATGCCTTGGGCTGGATGCCAGCGGTGCATACATCCGCGTCGTTACTGGCACTCATCCCAAGCATCCTGTTAGTGCTGTCATTTGAAGAGAGAACGATGCGAGTCGCAGCGACCATCTTGCCATTTATCGGCGCACTGACAATTCTGCCAATCGCCTTTGAGCGACACATGAGTGGCTTTCGTTACGTCGGTCTATCGCTCATTTCATCTACGTTGGTAATGCTGTGGTGGGCCGACTTGCCGACCGCTTGGTCGGTGTCGGGCGTCGAAGGTGCGTGGCTGTTTGTTCATCGCGCGTTCGCCGCATTCGTCCTGTTAGGCATCCTCTATCCAGTGTTGGCTCAATTAGTGCGGAACAAAGTGAGCTGGGAAAGCCCGCTGATGCACATTGGCTGGGTTGCATTTGGGATCGGCGTGACAATTGGCATGATCATGCTTGGCGGTCAAGCCGGCAAAGTCTGGAACATTGTTGCTGCCAATGCCTCCACTGGGACGAAATGGATGACCCTGGTGGCTTGGTCCGCTGTCGTGGCGAGACTGCTGCAGTTCGCAGCACGACCGATTAGCACGGATCGCATGGCAACGGAAGCAACGAGAAAGGCCGCCGTCTATCTAGCGGAAGTGAGCTTGGCGTTACTTTGCGGCGGATGCTACTTCCATTATCCAGAATTGTTTAGTGGCATCTTTGTGAATTGGTGGCCACTCGTCGTATATGCGATCGCGATGATCAGCGCTGGATTGGGCGAGTGGCTACAGCGTCTGAACCAGCGGATCATCGCCGATCCCGTTGGTCGCAGTAGTCTGCTCTTACCCATCATTCCGTTGGTGGGTGTGTGGTGGTTCCATGCGGAGGGAGCCGAGTGGCTTTGGAGTGATTGGGGGCGGTACTCGTTTCTGCTGCTTTCTGCCTCATTGATATACGGAATCCAGGGTTGGCTGCGCGCGTCGCTTAGGCTGCGCGCGTTGGCAGCGGGGCTGGTTCTGTTTTCCTTTTGGGCTTTCTTGCAAAGCAATCCCAGCCTGCAATTCACAGAGCACCCGCAGTTTTGGATACTCCCTCCATCGCTGGCAGCGCTGTTGTTTGTCGAATTCAATCGAACACGCCTAGCCGCCAGCGTTGTCGTTGCCACTCGCTATTTGGCCGTCTTGATGGCATATCTGAGCAGTACGGCCGAAGTGTTTTTGAAAGCGTTTGAAGGCCAGCTTTGGCAGCCCATGCTGCTGCTCGTACTAGCGCTCGCGGGCATTGCCGCAGGGATCGCCCTGCGCGTCCGTGCGTTCCTTTATTGTGGACTGGCATTTACAATGATCGCCTTGTTAGCCATGGTATGGCATGCTCAGCAAGCTATCGGCCAAGTTTGGCCCTGGTGGGCATTTGGAA
>JAYVHC010000538.1:0-8234 GCA_043771575.1 Planctomycetia bacterium | reverse complement strand
AGCTAAGCGAATTCTTGCTCCGTTTGCTCCGCCTCGCTTGTCGGATCCACGGAAGGTAGCAGCAGAAGCCCACGCGGTGGTTACAAGCTGCGAAACACTGAGGCCCGAAGCCTTGATCTTGGTCTTCAGGGTTTCAGCGTCATTGGTGTCAATCAGCTTGTGATCGACGCCCGGAACGGGATCTTGCCACAACTGTGCTGGCGGAACTTCTGGGCCAAGTAAGCGGGACACAGGCCCCATATCGCGGTGCATGAGCTTGTACCAGGCTTTTGCGAATGCCAACCGGAACGTCTGTGGGTTTTCGTGAAATCGCTTCGAAATTGCGGCATAAGCAGGATCCAGCTTCAGTGCCATATCAGTCGTGAACATCATCGGCGCATGCGATTTGTCTCCATCGTGCGCATCGGGAACGGTCCCTTCCGCAGATTTGTCCTTAGGTTTCCATTGCGAAGCTCCGGCAGGACTCTTGGTCAATTCCCAGTCGTAGCCCAACAAGTTATCGAAATAGCCATTCGACCAAGTGGTTGGAGTAGAGCTCCAGGCACCTTCGAGACCACTTGTGATCGTGTCTGCACCTTTACCCTTACCAAACTGGTTCCTCCAGCCGAGTCCCTGCTCCTCGATGCTCGCGCCTTCCGGTTCGGGACCTACATTGCCTTCAGGCGTTACGGCTCCGTGTGCTTTACCGAAAGTGTGTCCTCCTGCGATCAGCGCCACGGTTTCCTCATCGTTCATCGCCATTCGAGCAAAGGTTTCACGAATGTCTCGTGCAGCGGCCAAAGGATCAGGCTTGCCATTGGGGCCCTCGGGATTTACATAGATTAAACCCATTTGAACTGCACCCAGTGGCTTCTCCAGCTGACGATCACCCGTGTACCGCTTGTCACCGAGCCATTCGGATTCAGCCCCCCAATAGATGTCCTCTTGCGGCTCCCAAACATCTGCGCGACCACCCGCAAATCCGAAGGTCTCAAAGCCCATCGACTCTAATGCAACATTGCCCGTTAACACCATCAAGTCAGCCCAGGAGATCTGATTGCCGTACTTCTGCTTAATGGGCCAAAGCAATCTTCGAGCCTTGTCCAAGTTGGCGTTATCAGGCCAACTATTCAGCGGAGCAAATCTCAGTGTGCCATAGCCGGCTCCACCACGACCATCACCAACTCGATATGTTCCAGCACTATGCCACGCCATGCGGATAAAAAATGGTCCATAATGCCCATAATCTGCTGGCCACCAGTCCTGCGATGTGGTCATTAGATCGGCGATGTCTTTCTTCACTGCCTTGAGATCCAAGTTCTTAAACTCTTCGGCATAGTTAAAGCTTTCGCCAAGCGGATTCCCGGCAGTCGAATTCTGATGAAGGATCTTGAGATTTAGCTGCTCGGGCCACCAATCGCTATTGGACATTGTGCCTGCGGCTGTGTGTCGTGCAGCGGCAGGTTGCACATTTTGTATGATTGGGCATTTTTCAGGCGTACCAAATTTGTTGTCGACGGTTGTCGTTTTCGTTACTTGTGGTTGGTTGCCTCGATTTGGTTCGGAACTATCTTGTGCTTCGGAGCGCACCGATTTAAAAATCGCGATCGCTGCAAATGTGTAAAGTAGAACGCGGAATCTCATTGAAAAAGCTCCTTTGAGGAAAATCGGGACGATACTTGGACAGAAGTTGCGACAACCGTCCAGTTTACGACGTTATATTGTTGCTGTCGCCGCACTATAAATCAAATTCATTATTGTTATATCCGCCATGCACTGAATGCATCCGTTGTGAGGTTTTGAATGGAGATTGATCAGCTTCGGTATTTCCTGAAAATCGCTGAGTTTGGCAGTTATACCTTAGCTGCAGAAGTACTTCAGGTTTCGCAACCAGCTCTTAGCCGGTCTATTCAAAAGCTCGAAGAGGAGCTTGGGCAGCCTGTTTTCGAAAGAAAGACGAGGTCAATCGTCTTGACTGACGCGGGAACACTGCTTCAGAGCCGAGCGCAGGAAGCTCTGACGCTTTTGGAAGATACCAAGGCAGAGCTAACCGACGACGGGCAAATAGGTCGCGTGCGTGTGGGAGCCATTCCGACTATTGCCCCCTATTTTCTGCCACGAATCCTACAGCGATTCGCTTCGAGCTTCCCGAAAGCGAATGCCTTGATTCAAGAGAATACGACGGACAATCTTCTCAAGAGTTGCAGGCAAGGAGAAATCGATCTTGCGATTCTTGCCTTGCCAATCGACGCAAAGCACCTCGACTACGAATTGCTATTTGAAGAAGAGCTTTTGCTCGTACTCCCCAAGCAACATCCGCTGTTAGAAAAAACGAAGATTAGGCCAGCCGATGTACAGCACTACCCGTTCATTTTACTTGATGAAGCTCACTGTTTGTCGGACAACATCGTTTCGTTCTGCAAGCAGCGGTCCTTTCGGCCCGTTTCCGTGGAACGCACAAGTCAGTTGGCGATGGTACTCGAATTAGTAAGTCTCTCGCATGGTGTTTCATTGATCCCCGCGATGGCTCGAAAGTGCGACCAAAGCAGTCATCGCGAATACCGCTCGTTCTCGGGAGTAAAACCGAAGCGGACAATTGCAACGGTTTGGAACCCGTATCGATTTCAGAGCCGATTGGTCCAGTCGTTTCGTGAATTACTCAAATGCGGCTGATTGATGAGTGCATTCGTTCGTCGCTCATCGTTGGATTCAGTAGGTTGCAGATAATCGTCGAGATTAAGGTGAAAGGCTTTACAAGCTGAGTATTCATTTCGCCGATTCAAAGCGCATAAATATTACAAGAGATGGCAAGCATAAAACGTGCGCCCGTCGAAGCAAGAGGTTTTGGATCACTGAAGCGGTCTAGGTTTCGCATACACGTATATCCAATGCTTGCTGTTCAAAGGTAGCCTCTCCCTTTCTTGGCCGAGACTATCAGTCTTGAACGACCAACTGATGAAAGATTGAAGAGTTCTGTTGGGATCTTTCGAGACGCTTTGACCATTCGATCTACTTGGCAGAGCTGCGAACCATGTATGAACTGCGAGTAGGGTTGATGGTTCTGGCAGCCTACCCGAACCTACCTCGCGATTCAGCACCGCGCCGCCAGTCAACCAACTGGTGCTGGTGGACGCTTACGAGAGACTCGCCTACTTGTTAGACAAAATCCTGTACATATTGCTCAACGATTGCCTTCAGTGGTTGCGGCTTGGGTAGGCCGAGTTTCTCAGCGCGGCTGCCGTCGATGGCAGTTGCCCAGCCGTCGACGATGCCTTGAATGCGTGGGTCAAATGCATCGACGATCCGACCCAGTTTGAGGCCACGTGCTGTAGCGATCTCTTTGACGACTTGCTCAGCCATGACTGGGGTCACTTGATGAGCCGGCAAGCCGACCGCTCGATCGCCTCCCAGTAATTCGCCGGGTACCTCGTGCAATTGGATCAAAGAATCGATAACGGTTTGATAACCGGTCATCGGATGACGCTGTTCACGCCGAATCGGCAACAAGCAATCTTCACCATTGAGCGGTTCGCGGAACATGCCGCTGGCCCAGCTTGATGCTGCCGCGTTGGGTTTTCCAGGGCGAACAATCACCGTCGGCAATCGGGCTGAACGACCATCAAAGAATCGCCGTCGAGAATAATCGTTGATCATCAGTTCGCCGATTACTTTGGTCATCCCATAAGTCGTCCGCGGCAACAATTTTGAATCGTCCGCGAACTTGTCCAGCAACACGTCGCCGCCGAAGCAGGCAATACTGCTCGCGAAGACTACTCGCGGCAAGCCTTTCAGCGCTCCGCAGCCGGCCGCCCGAGCGGCTTCGAAAATGTTTCTGCCACCATCGAGATTGATCCGCATCGCATCATCAAAACGTTCTTCGCATTCGCCGCTGACCATTGATGCGAGATGGAAGATAGCGACCTCGGGTGAACTGCCAACCGCACTGAACACGGCGTCACGGTCACTGATATCGCAGGCGGTCTGGGTTACTCTGAAGTCGGTGGATTGACCTTCGGCGGGCTCCCGAAAGGATCGGTCGAGCAAAACGATCTGATCGACGGTTTGCTTTTGACCGGACGGCCCCGTCAGTGTCCCGCGCTTCACCAATTGATTGCATAGCAGCGTACCAAGAAATCCACCGCCGCCCGTAATAACAACTTTCATTTCAATACTCTCAACGAGGAAACAACGTAGGACAGGCTGGCAGCCTGTCCTACAAATGACCGGCTGGCAGCTGGTCCTCCCAGCTTTGACAGGCTGGCAGCCTGTCCTACTTCAAGAGTATACTCGCACTGTCCGAATTCCTTTAGTCTTACGGCGGGTGCTATGAACGGATCATTAGTTGGGCAGCGGATCGGTTTCGTCGGTTTGGGAAACATGGGTGCCCCGATGGCGAGGCACCTTCAAGCGGCCGGTGCCCAGATGTTTGTTTGGAATCGCAGCCCCGGGCCACGTCAGACGGCGGAGGCCTTAGGAATGACCGTTGTGGCAACTTTGCCAGAGTTGGCACGCGAGATTGGTCCGGGTGTGATCTGCGTGAACTTGACGACCACCGAAGTCATCGAAAAGCTCATTTTTGGCTCCGTGGGACTACGCGAGGGACTCGATGCCGGAGCCCTCATCATTGATTTTGGAACCACTGGAGTGCCGGCAACGAAGAGCTTTGCGGAACGCGTGAAATGGGTTGATGCACCAGTTTCCGGCGGTCAGGTGGGTGCCGAAACCGCGACGCTTTCCATCATGGTGGGTGGTAGTGTGGCGGATGTCGAACGTGCTTGGCATATCCTCAACTCGGTCGGTAAACGCGTTACGCATCTCGGACCGTCAGGGGCTGGTCAAGTAACCAAGCTGGCCAATCAATTGATTGTGGCTCAAACGATTGATGCTGTTGCTCAGGCGTTACGTCTCGTTGAATTGTCGGGTGTCGATCCAGCCGCCGCACGACAAGCGATGCTCGGTGGGTTCGCCGATAGCCGCATTCTCGATCTCCATGGAGAACGGATGGTGAAACGCAACTTCGTTGCCGGTGGTCGCGCCGAGTGGCAACTCAAAGACGTGCGTTTGATCGCCGAGCAAGCGGCAGCCGTAGGACTCCAATCACCAACGCTCGATAATTCGCTTGCGCAATGGGAGGAGTTGGTGGTTACAAGGGCTCGCGGTGATCTCGATCACAGTGGATTGTTTACGTTGTATGAGTAACGGCCGTGAAGTCACGGCGCTACCCCAATGGCACACACTTTGCGTGATATCAGTCAGCGAGTCTCTCCGGAGACCACTGACTCAACAGCATTCGTTAGCGACATAGCGGTTCGACAAAAACAACTGGGGTGAGCGGGGCGCCTGCCGAGCTTTTTTCGGTAGCGAGATCAGCTCCCAGTGCTGGTGGACGTCCAATCGCGGCCCCGAAGAACTCCGCCGGAGCGTCGCCCCACAGCTCTAAACATCTTTTCATAGTGCGATCCATCATAACGGGAGAGCGACGCTCCTGCGGAGGGTTATTGGGCGGCCATTTTGCGTCCACAAGCACTTGGGGCCGATCTCGCGGCCGAAAAAGCTCGGCAGGAGCCTCGCTCTCCCGACCGGTGTTTTCATCAGTCAAGACGCCAATAAAGATGTTTAGAGCGGTGGCGTCGCCCTCCCGATAATGATTGATCGCACGATTTAAAGATGTTTAGAGTGGTAGCAGCGCGCCCCGTCTACCCAATCAATGCTGTTAAGTGGGCGAGTCTCTCCGAGACTCGCAATAACCGCGATAAAATTGCGGTGTCCGTCTCGGAGAGACGGACCTACGTCTAGTTATCCGATGACCGCTTTGCCCATCCAGGGTTGCAGTACTTTGGGAACACGAATGGTGCCATCGGCTTGCTGATGATTTTCCATCACCGCGATGATCGTGCGGCTGATAGCGATCGCGGTACCGTTGAGCGTGTGGACTAGATGCGTTCCCTTTTCGCCTTTGACTCGATAGCGAATATTCAAACGCCGAGCTTGATAGTCGGTACAGTTCGAGGTACTGGTGACTTCGCCCCACTCACCGTTGTCGCCGCGACCAGGCATCCAAGCCTCTAAATCATACTTGCGATAGGCTGGGCCGCCGAGGTCGCCGGTGGCGGTATCGACGACGCGGAACGGAACTTCAAGAGCATCGAACAAGTCACATTCGATCTGGCGCAACTCTTCATGAATGGCGTCACTCTGATCGGGCAATGTGAAAGCGAACATTTCAATTTTTGTAAACTGATGCACTCGATAAAGGCCTTTTGAAGCTCGACCCGCCGCACCGGCTTCGGTTCGGAAACAGTGGCTGAGGCCAACCATCTTTAGCGGAAGTTCTTCGGCGTTGATCGTCTGATCCGCCATCATGCCTCCGAGCGTAATCTCCGCCGTTGCGACGAGATTCAAGTCGGTGTTCTCGATCGAATAAATTTGTGTTTCCGGTCCACGCGGCATGAAGCCGATGCCGTGCAAAATCTGTGTATGAGCTACATCGGGTGTCGTGATAGGAATGAACCCGCGCGCGACCAGATGATGCACCGCGAACTGCTGGAGCGCCAACTCGAGCAGCACTGCGTCGCGTTTCAGAAAGTAAAAACCAGCCCCTGCGACCCGCGCTCCGGCTTCGAAATCGATCATGTCATGGGCACGACCGAGTTCAAGGTGGTCCTTCGCCTTGAAATCAAATTTAGGGACAGGCGTTTTGCCGAAACAGAGTTCGAGATTCGCTTGGTCGTCCGCGCCGATCGGAGCGGAAGGATGCGTCAAGTTCGGGACGTGAACTTCAAGATCATGAATCTGCTTGTCGAGTTCGTCATGAGCTACCTGAGCCGCGTCTTTTTGTTCGCGCAGTTGCCTTCCTTGCTCTTTCAAGCTCTCACGTTCTTCAGGCGATTTGGCCGAGCCGATTTGCTTGCTCTTTTCGTTCGCCAAACGGTTCAGTTCTTGAGCTTCACTCAGCTTGCCGCGGCGAACCAACTCCAGCTCGACCAGACTATCGACGTCTGCCTTCACCCCTCGGCGACGGCAATTTTCCTTGACAAGTTCCGCATTTTCAACAATTAGTTTTCGATCAAGCATGGTTTACGTCGAGTTAAGGCAGGTGGGAGAAACGAGTTACGGCTGCCAGATTCTAGAGCAATGCTGCGAAAAAGTGGAGCCGACGTTAGACCTCCCGTCCCGAGCAACTTTTGTGAGGTATAATTCAAGATGGTGAACTTCGGGTACGATTCCAGCTCTTCCTGTCCAGCGCTTCCAGCTTACCAGCCACGTCCAAGTCTACGGCACCCCGCTGGGATCGATCACCTGCCGCCAGCGCCGCGGCACCCCCTGCCACGCTTCGATATAGGTGCGCTCAAGCGGGACGTTAACGTAGCGATCAGGCGTCAAAAAGATGGGCATATCAATGAGCGTATTGCCGATCGCGAACGGTTCGAAGTAAGCGACTGGTCGGAGCCCCGAGC
The DNA here is from genome assembly GCA_043771575.1 of Planctomycetia bacterium. Classification (GTDB taxonomy): domain Bacteria; phylum Planctomycetota; class Planctomycetia; order Pirellulales; family Pirellulaceae; genus Aureliella. Next base: position 798 of record JAYVHC010000538.1, on the reverse strand, counting down.
AGTAGGCGGCCATACCGAGCGGATTTTCAGCATCGACACCGGGAGCCGTAACCCCAAAGGAGTCTTCCCAGAACTTCGCGTGGACGCCAGAAGGATCGCGCGGCGTTGGAGGATGCAAATCGATGACCAGCAAATGGCAACCGGCCCTCAAAGCAGTCCCAAGCTTGTTTACAAACGTCCTCAGTGCCACAGCGCTATGCTTATTACCAGGTGAAACTATTTCGATAAAGCCAACCACTTGATCACCGCTAACATGTCGCACGACCACACGCGTTGCCCGCGCGGCATACAAATCGAAATCGACTTCGTGCTTGTAACGGGTTTGAGGTGGTGCGTCGAGAACGGCTAGTCCAATTTCAGATGGAATTGGATTGCCTGCGAAATCAGCTCGCGGAGCTTCATCACGTGCCTGAGACATTTTTTCCAGCGTCACAACATCAGGAATTGCTCCCTCCGCAACTTGTTCCGCCATTGCGTAAAAATCACCAGGGAGCAAACCCGAATTTAACGAATTGCGAATTGCGATGATCCAGCTCTGATGAAAATCATGGAAAATGCCTGCGTCGACGAGTTTCCAATCATGTACTGGCATCGTTCTATCCCGATTAATCACGGACTCGTTTGAGACTGATTTAACTGTTCTATATTGTAGCTGAGACTGAGGTCCCCATTATAACAGCGCGATGGTTGACGATCCTACGCATCTTTCCACAGCACTGGCCACTGGCAGCGGCGCGCGACTTGTTGGGCTTCAGTTCTTGTCGCAACGAAGACAATGATCGAATCCTGAGGGAGTTC
>JAYVHC010000537.1:0-4144 GCA_043771575.1 Planctomycetia bacterium | reverse complement strand
TGCTAAGCGTGGCCAGAAGCATTCGATTCAGATCGAGTTGAAGCCAGACGCCGCCAAACGCCGTCCACTGTCCGACGGAGCCCCAAGCTGGGCTCAAATCGGCCCTTACGAAGGCAAGAAGATCACTCGCGAAAACAACGTTGTTACGATGGAAATCGACATTCCTGCAGACGCCAACGTTGGCATTTTTCTCGACTGCCATCTCGAGTTTGTATCGACAGGTGGTGGGCCCACGACAACTTACAAGAAGAATGATGCCTTTCGCGTTGTTCTCGAGTGACTGGTCGTATCCGGAGAGGGTGGTGACGAAACCCGCGGCTAACGCCGACGGCTCACTAAAACGAAGCCTCTCACATCACGCGCTGCCCAGTCGCTGTGACGCATAACGGCTTTCGGATATCCGCGAATACAGTTCGGGTCACTCTTGCCGAATAGGCCGAAATTGACCTCGACGTCAATCAACTGCTCGAAAGGCATGGTCCAGGAGCGACAAAATCCACTCGGGCGAGTCTTCAAGTCGCTTAACTAATCCTGTAATTCGATCCACAGCGATGCGACCGACTGTTGTTTCGCGACTATCGAGCGACAATCGCAGGTTGTCGCCAAGCACGAAATAGCCCGAGGCATTTGCCTCCGCGATCTCAGCCTCGTTTCCCGATAGTGCCCATTCGGTTAAGCGGCTCTCGCGTGGGCCCAACCACTGGTCGCGTGCGATCAGTAGGCGTTTAATCCTCAGTGGCTCCGATGTCGTGATCGTTATCAGCGATTCCAGCTGGGCGCTTTCCGGGTCCGAAGCAGCTTCTAGGTCGACGAGATTCCAAGCAGAGTCATTCTTCTCAGTCGCAGCGAGCAGCCGGTCGTCGCAAACGGCAATTACCAAACGATTCGTCCCGTCAATCTCTGCGGAAGTTGGTTTTGCCTGCCCGCCCGTTACCTTGCTGTTCGATCCGACGCACAGTCTAAATTGCTTTCCATGCGAACGCATACGCACGAACCAAGGGGTGAGTACCGGTTTGACGAACTCAAGGGCCAGCATGTAGTTGGGCACTTCATGGAATTGGGCGATGCTATTCTGGTTGAATGGAAAATCATCCACAATCGTACTGGGAAGCATGCTTGGCATCTCAGGGTTGCGGTTTGGTCGGACGTATCGGAACTCGAGCCGCTGACTTGGCTTTAATTCAAAGTAACTTTGGTTAGCCGCCACTTTGATGCGAATGGGCTCAATGTGCGACGCGTCGGCAACCCACCAATGACTGCGAACGTCCAAAGGAAAGCGACTCAGTGGCAAACAAACTGACGCCAACTCCTGCGCCGATTTCTGCAATTGCGTTCCGTTGATCCACGCTTTTCCCTCACGAAGCTCGATGTGCTCGCCAGGTAAGGCCCATACTCGCTTCAAAGATTGCGAGAATTCGTCTTCGTCATGTGTGCCATACGCTACCACGTCAAAACGCTTCAGCGGATGATTCGCATCGCGTCGGGCGACCTCGATCACTTCACCCGCTTGGAGATCATTTTTGCAAATGCAATGCGCTCCGCAACTAAAACACCGCGTGGGTACAGCCGGATCGTACGCTTCATGGACGACTGGACTGGACTGTCCGCAGTGGGAACAAGTTGCCGTCAAGTGCGGCCCGAACCAAGTGGGTGCCATCGACGATGAGGCGACGCGGTGTTTCATGACGTTTTCGTTTGCTTGCCGGCATCCGATAGCAAAGCAAAAGTAAACGCTCCAAAATGCTGCAGCAGTTTGCAACGCCCAGCAGCGTTTTGCGCAACAGCCGGCTGACGGCGATCGGGTTCGATGGTATTTACACAGCATTGGAAAAGAGTTTTCTGGACGAAATCGAGGCAATTCGTTGAAGTGAAAGTCCCTTTGGGGCAAGGTGCGATCTCGCTAGCAAAGATCAAACGGCACACTGAGTGCTTAGTGTAAATCCGCTAACGGCGTGACCTCTTGAGGCAGAGCCTTGCGCCGCTCATTTTTGGGGCAACACTTTGTTAAGTAGCCCCCCATTCTACAATCGCTTTGAGGAACAGGAGCAGGGACCATGAGAAAACTAGTTAGCTGGTCGCTTTCGCTATGCGCGATCGCGGCAAATTGTGGTGCGTTAGGGGCGGTAGAGAAATCAGCGAAAAAGGTTGCGAAATCTGATGCAGCCGCTGAAATCGAATTGTTTGATGGCATCCAGTCGAAGCTGCTCGAAGTTAAGGTGGTGGCACTCGGTTCGCATCGAGCCAATGTGATCATCGCAAACAAGACTCAAGAACCGATCATGGTTCGCTTGCCCGATGTCTTCGCGGCTGTCCCCGTGCTCGGACAATTCGGTGGTGGGGGTCAAGGCGGCGGATTGTTTGGCGCTGGGCAAGGTGGTGGCCAATTCGTCGGCGGACAAGGCGGCGGCGGACAAGGTGGTGGTGGCCAAGGTGGTGGTGGCCAAGGTGGTGGTGGCCAGGGACTTGGCGGCGGATTCGGCGGTCAAGGAGGCGGCGGTCAAGGGGGCGGCGGCCAATTTGGCGGAGGCGGTGGACCATTTGGCGGTGGCGGCGGTCGCGGCATGTTTCGCGTTGAAGCGGATCGACCGGGAAAACTACAAGTCGAAATGGTATGCCTCGAACATGGGAAACCGGATCCCAATCCACGTATGAAGTACTTCCTTGTTCCACTGGAACAGCTCAACGCCGACCCGAAGGTTACCGAGCTGTGCAGGCTGCTCGCGGAGGGTAAAGTCAAGCAGAACATCGCGCAAGCGGCCGCTTGGAACATGGCCAACGGTATGACCTGGGACGCGCTCGCGAAAAAGAATCGTCGCGAATCGCAGTACACTGGCAACGAAAAGTACTTTACGCAAGACGATCTTCGCGCGGCAGTGAACTTGACTGGCCACTGTCGAGCCGCGACAGAACAAAAGCTTGCATACGAAGCGAATTCGCAGAGCAGCTCGCATTACCCAGCACTTGACGTGCCGCAATAGACGTAGAGGGCATAGGGTGGGTCGACGAGTAGGGTGGGTCGAGGTACGAGACCCACCAGTATTGTCAGTCGCCGTAGCTTGGATGGAAACTCGTACATTTGCACGGTGGGTCTCGAGGATTCGACCCACCCTACCTATTTCATGCCGTCGGGCTTGTCGAGCTTCAAAGGATGTGGGCTTGGTGGAACCGGTGGAGGCGTACCGCGAGCAACGCTTTCGCCGAGTTCCGCTAAATGCTCAGGCAACAAACCGTGTTCAAGATAATCGGCTTCGCGATCCGCTTGGCCGACGTCCGCTTCCGCCTGCTCCATCATGTACATTTCTAACAAGCGATGTTCGCGGACTGCTTCTTCTGCTTGCACCATCCCGCGGGCTGTCAGCTGTAGATCTCCGTTTCGTCGCAAGACAATTAAACCGCGGGCGTCGAGTTCACTGGCAATCTTGGACGCAAAACGATGCGACCATGCGCGCACTTCGGCGACTTCACCAATTGCAATGAGTTCCGTGGTGCTGGCTTTGGCTGACGTGGGCAGAGCGCGACGGGATTCCAATTGTTCGTAGCAAGCACGCAGCATATGTAAATACTCTTGCTGTCGTCGCAAGTTCTTTTGATGGAGATACGTCCACAGCACGCCACGCTCTGCTCCGAACGTAAAGCTGAGCAAAAAGAACCCGCAGCCGCACAAAACAATCGTCGCTCCACTGGGCAAATCGGCGAAAACGGCACTCGCCATGGCACCGACGGCACAACTAAGACCGCCTAGCAAGCCACTAATGATCAGCATGCGCTTCAAGTCGTGCGTCCAAAACCGCGCGCTCGCCGCTGGGATCACTTGCAAAGCAATCACCATGATCAAACCAATCGCTTTTAAGCCCACAATCGTAACGGCGACCACCATCGCGATCAGCAAGCAGTCGAGCAGCATGACTGGCCAGCCTTGACTGCGCGCTAGTTCGATATCGAAGCAGAGAATTTTTAGCTCTTTACCGAGTGCGGCAATGATTACTGCAACGATCACCAGTACAGTTGCCGCGAGCGCAACGTCATCGCCCGTGATCGCGACTACTTTTCCATAAATGAAACTCTCGAGACCAGCGATGTTGCCTTTCTTAATTTTTTGCAGAACGCTCAAGAGCGCAACCCCGGCACCGAAGAATACGCTCAG
>JAYVHC010000536.1:0-1911 GCA_043771575.1 Planctomycetia bacterium | reverse complement strand
GAGGAGGATAGCTCAGCTTTAGCCGAATCTGGTTTGGCCACAGGTGGTTCGTCGTCGTTCGGCATCGTGATGGTCGACGACACCGAGGGCCAAGCTAGCTCGCGCGCGGTGACTGGCAAGATCGATATTCGAGGCACTGGCAGCGGTTCGCAGTTGACCACTTCCTCTGAGTTGCGATTGCAAGCCTTAATCGAGATTACGCACAGCTTGGCTCGGGCGGTTGAGCTCAAAGAAGTGCTTCCGAAAGTTCTCAAGACACTGTTCAAGATCTTTGTGCAAGCCGATCGAGCTTTCATTGTACTCAAAAGCGAAACCGGCGACCTGCGGCTGGAGTGTGTGGAGACTCGCCAGCAAGACCAACACGACGGCTTTCGCATCAGTCGCACTGTAATGAAAGAAGTCATGCAGTCCAAGCAGGCGATCATGTCGTTGGATGCCTCGAGCGACGAACGCTTTGAGATGGCCAATAGTGTTTCCGACTTTCGCATTCGTTCCATGGTTGTCGCGCCGCTTTTGGATAGTACCGGTGAGCCACTCGGCGCGATTCAAATGGATACTCTTAACGCGCGCCGACGATTCGAAACACCCGATCTCGAGATCTTGGCCAGTATCGCATCGCAAGCCGGCGTAGCCATTGAAAACGCACAACTGCACGAGAAAGTGGTCCTCCAACGGTTAGTGCAGCAGGATTTGGAATTGGCGAAAAGCGTACAGCGCGCGTTTTTGCCTTCAAACCCGCCAAAATTCAACGGCTACATCTTTCATGATTTTTACCAACCCGCACAGCAAATCGGCGGCGATTATTTTGACTACATTCCGATCCCCGATGGCCGCTTGGCGGTGATCGTTGCGGACGTCGTAGGGCACGGCGTTGCCGCCGCGATGTTGATGGCCAAGCTGTCGACGGAAACTCGATTTTCGCTGGCCAGCCAGCCGGATGGCGCGAAAGCGATCAGCCTATTGAACCTGGTCATTTCGAATCTCGGCGTCGAGAAATTTATCACTTTCCTGTGCCTTATTCTGGATCCTAACTCAAACAAAATTGAAATCATTAACGCTGGACACATGGCCCCGCTGTGGAAAACGGTCACCAAACGAATTCTTGAACCTGGCGGCGAACAGGCTGGTGTACCCATCGGGATCATTGACGATTTCCAGTACGAACTGAGCCACATCGAAATTCAGCCAGGCGAACAATTGCTGCTCTACACCGATGGCATTAACGAAGCGCCTAACAAAGATGGCAAAATGTTTGGTATCGCTCGTCTGCAGGACTTGATGTTATCGGCCGGAAGCGACGTGACGCAGATTGGAAACCAAGTTGTACAGGAATTGACACAGTTTGTGCTCGGGACCGAGCAAGCGGATGATATGTGCTTGGTGGTCATCGGACGAGTTTAGGCTTTGTCTCAACAGGGGTCTGACCCTTTGGAGGGCCTGCAAAATCCCTGACAAAAGAACACGCCCGAAGAGGGTCAGACCCCTGTTGAGACAAAGCCTAGTAATGCGTTTAGCTATTCCAACTTAGAAGTTTATGGAGTCTTTAATGAGTACTGGCAATTGCCGCTGGGGAATTCTGGGAACCGCTGGTATCGCGAGGAAGAATTGGAAGGCGATTCGACTGGCTGGAAATGCTTCCATCGTCGCCGTTGCCAGCCGCAACGAGGCATCCGCCAGCCGCTTTATCAATGAGTGTTCTTCGCAAGTTCCGTTTGAACAGTGTCCGTCGGCTCTTGGGTCGTATGCAGCACTGCTTGAACGCAGCGATGTCGACGCAGTCTATATCCCGTTGCCAACGGCTCTGCGTCGCGAGTGGGTGATCAAAGCAGCCGAAGCAGGCAAACATGTGCTGGGCGAAAAACCTGCCGCGCTCAACGCAATCGAAGTGGCTGAAATGCTGGCCGCATGCAA
>JAYVHC010000535.1:0-4746 GCA_043771575.1 Planctomycetia bacterium | reverse complement strand
CGCTAAGGCAATAGCCTTCGACGCACGTATTCTGGTCATGGATGAACCGACGGCGGCCTTGACCACGCGCGAGGTTGAAAACCTGTTCAAGATCATCGGAGAACTCAAGCAACAAGGGCTTGGCATCATCTATGTCAGCCATCGACTCGATGAAATCTTTACGATCGCCGACCGTGTCACCTTCCTTCGCGATGGCGAAAATGTTGGCGATCGTGCGATCGAAGGGCTGACTCGCAAGGCCATGATCGAGTACATGGTTGGTCGAGAATTGAAAGATGAGTTTCCGAAGCGCGCGATTGTAATCGGAGAACCCCGGTTGCAGGTTACAAACCTGAGCAACAGTACTACGGTAAAGGGGATTTCGCTTGCGATTAAGCGAGGAGAAATTGTCGCGTTGACAGGTTTAGTGGGTGCTGGCCGAACCGAAGCAGTGCGGCTCATCTTCGGTGCTGACAAACGAACGTCTGGCGTGATCCAACTCGATGGCAAGACGCTCAATGTTCGCTCGCCGCGAGATGCGATCGAAGCGGGAATCGGTTTGCTGACGGAGGACCGCAAGCTTCAAGGGCTAATGCTTGGACATTCGGCGATCGATAACTTTGGTCTTCCAAATCTAAATCGCTTTTCGCGAGCGGGCTTTTTACTACAACGACAAGAGCGGCAGGAGTTCCAGAATTTCACGAGAGCCCTCAAGATCAAAGTTGCGAATCCCGAACAACGCGTCGGCAATCTCTCAGGTGGCAATCAACAAAAAGTCGTTTTAGCAAAGTGGCTGGCGCGCCATTGCGAAGTCCTGATCTTTGACGAACCGACGCGAGGAATCGACGTCGGCGCCAAGTTCGAGATCTACATGCTGATGAATGAGCTGGTTGCGCAAGGAAAATCGATTCTGATGATCAGCTCGGAATTGGCCGAAGTGCTCGGGATGGCCGACCGTATCATCGTGATGCATGAAGGTCGCGTCACCGGCGAGATTCAGGATGTGCGTCATGCTACCCAAGCACAGGTAATGGAGTTAGCCGTGTTATGAACTTCCTGAAACGCTTGCGCATTCGAACATTGACCGATTATGGCATGTTCCTCGTCCTGTTGCTGTTGTGCGTCTTCTTCAGCGCCGTAACATTCACCGAGCAGGCTGCCAGCGGACCTGCGGCGGCAGCGCAGCTCCATGACACCATGAACCAACAATTCGACGCCGGAGCCCGTGTGCTGATTGCCGCCAGCAATCAGTCGAACGATCCAGCCTTTGCGGATGAACTTGAACGCCAACTGCGTGAAGCGGGATTTACCGTTCTTGGAACGATCAAGGGCGGACCCAAACAAGCCAGACAGGCTTTGGAACAAATCCAATCGAAGGGCGAACGATTGGATGCGATCGCGTGCAGTCAGGTTGCATCAAGCTGGCTTGTTTTTTCCGATCTCGCCGCCGATTTCTCGGCGATTGGTGAACCTCTCGTTCTGAAACCCACGAGCTACAGTTTCCCCAATTTCCTCAAAACGGACAACCTACTCAATATTGCGAATCAGATTGCAGTAATTGCGATCGTGGCGATTGGAATGACGTTGATCATCATCACAGGCGGGATAGACCTGTCGGTCGGCAGCTTGATCGCGTTGTCCGCCGTCGTATGTTCGGTTTTGATCCGCGATTTCGCCGGTGGCAAGGACGCTTCTGCGGCTGGAATGACACTCTGCGGTGTGGCGGCCATTCTGGTTTGCGGCGGCGTTGGCGGCTTTTCAGGCTTGATGATCACACGCTTTGCAATTCCACCCTTCATCGTGACACTCGCTATGATGCTGGTGGGAAGCGGCCTAGCCTATATTCTCGCCAATGGACAATCCATTGCGGAGATTCCCGATTCGTTTGTTTGGCTTGGGCGCGGGGCAGATCTGTTCGGAGTCCCGAATACCGTCTTGCTCATGTTGCTGCTCTACGCGATGGCTCATATCGCCATGTCGCGAATGAGAATCGGTCGACATACCTACGCAGTGGGTGGGAATTGCGAAGCCGCCCGACTCTCCGGCGTGCCGGTTTCTCGCGTCATCATGATTGCCTATATCACCAGTGGCTTGCTTGCCGGTCTAGGCGGAGTGATCACGGCGTCTCAGCTTAAAAGCGGGTCACCGACTTATGGCAACATGTATGAACTCTACATGATCGCCGCCGTGGTCGTGGGTGGAACAAGTCTCAGTGGAGGCGAAGGCCGCATGCTGGGTACATTGGTAGGTGCCTTCACCATCGCCGTCATTCAAAACGGAATGAACCTCACCAACGTCGAAAGCTATACTCAAAAGGTTGTGCTCGGATTGGTTATCTTAGGCGCTGTGCTGCTCGATCGCTTGCGACATCGCGCGAAATAAAGGGCACTTCCTGGGGGATCCGGTTTTGCGGTAGTTCGGCCTTCGCAAGATGTTTCAACGGATGAAAATCAAGTCTCCAGCCTCACGAGTTACCATGGCGTTGAAATCCTCACGCGATGTGGTATTTGGTAACCATTTGACAATTCCATCGAGCATGACAACTAAGCAGCCACCTGGCTCCTTCCCCAGCAACTCATAAGCTCGATCAATCGTAACTTCTCCTGGTTGAGCCCAAGGTTGTGAATACTTCGTGAATTGCATTGCGAGAATCGTATTCGCGGCTCCATCAGTAACACGCGAAAATTGCGCGTATTGCCCTTCGACGAACATCGGTAATTTTCGGTAGTTGTCTGTAGGCAAAGCGGACACAACAAACACGTTGCGTTCGGTCGTACTCGATCCCGCGCGGGCTGATTTGAAACTCGATGGAGCATCGACGCTAGTTGGCGCAGGTAATCGCTTGTATGCCGACTCGTAATTGTGAAATGCCAATGCAACGAGTCTCATATTTTTTGTATCTGCATTGAACTGCATATAATTTCTGGCGAAAAACAAACCGCCTATTCCGCAAAATAGCACAAACACTCCGCAAACTGCGCCCGCGACGATCAGAATGACTCTTTGTGGATTTAACTTTTGAGCGTGCTGTGGATTGTCTCGACTACCACCCTTGGCTGCATTCGCCAGTTGGGATTGGCCAGAGTTGTAATTCGAAGTTGTTTGGAGTGATTGAGATCCGAAAGGGTCATCTAGCCCGCCAGCGTGGCTAGTCGCGAAGGGATCGTTATCGGCAGCCGTAGGGGGTGAGACAACTGGCGCAGGAGGCGAAACCTTGTTCGGTTTCTTTGTGAGCTTAAATGTAGACCCACAGGCATTGCACCGGATGCTGTCGGAACGCTCAGCAGACTCGTGGTCAATGAAAATGGTCTTTTTGCACCTCGGTCATGGCAGGTTTTTTGCCATTGATTTCTCGACTCATCGCTATCGGACTCTGTGCTCTCTGTGCCTCTGTGTTTCAATTTTAAACACAGAGGCAGGGCGAAAATTATAGCCCAAGTTACTCATTCTTGAAAAGCGACGCATAGATCTCGAATTCTTGACGAGTAATTATGGCCTGTCGCAATCGGGGAATCATTGTTTCGATCACTGCATCAAATTCTTGCATTTCGGCACGTTACCCCAGAGGCTTTCGTTTTATTGAGCCGTCGGCGTTAGCCGCGGGTTTCGGAGCAGACGACTCAACCTGCTCGGTGATTGTCAAATGCCAAACGATTCGCGGCCGGCGAACAAGCATTGGACAAACCACAAACAGCAAACGACCACAACTTCGAGACCCGTGGCTAACGCCAGCGGCTCACAAAACCCCGGTAACAAATTTCAAAAATGCTTTCCATTTAAACCGGTCTCAAGCAGTCTTCGTCGTCGATGCGAGCATTGTTGACGCGGCGATCAACCGCCTGCGTCTTGAATAAGTTTTCAGGAGCGGAATTCAGTAACCTAGGCGTTTCGTCAGCTGACAAATCCCTGCTCAGCCAACTTCGCAGAGCTTCGTCGACCAAGACTACCGGCATGCGATCATGAACTTCAGCCAGTTTTTCATTGGCCGAAGTCGTAATAATGGTGCAACTCTTCAGCGGCTGCCCTGTTGCCCGACAATTCGTTTCCCACAATCCCGCCATCGCGAATACGCCCCCGGCCGCGGGATGTATCCAGTATGGCTGCTTTAATTTCCCCTCGGTCTTCCATTCGTAATAGCCATCCGCAATCACCACGCATCGCCGGCTCTTGAGGGGTCCTGCAAATGACCGCTTTTCACTAATCGTCTCGGCTCGAGCGTTGATCATTCGATTGCCGATCGACAAATCCTCCGCCCAGCTTGGAATAAGCCCCCAACGAAAGTAATCCGTAAACCGCTCGGCACTTTCGCAATCGACCGCAATCGCCACAATGTTCTGAGTGGGAGCCACATTGTAGCGGGGCATCCAATTCGCTTTCGCGACCTCGATATCCAACATTGGCAGCAACAATTGCCCCCACTGGTCAGGCGGCGTTTTCAGAGTGAAGCGACCACACATTTTGAATCTCGAACGAAGGATGTACGGAAAAAGCAGATGATTGAGATTGTTGAAGTCACCACCACAGTCGACTCGGAACAAGCCGCCGCAAGTTTAGCCAAACAAATTGTAACTGCTCGACTGGCCGCCTGCGTTCAAATCACTGGTCCGCTGCTAAGCATTTATCGCTGGCAAGGCCAAGTCTGCGAAGCTCATGAGTGGCGCTGCACCATCAAGACCTTAGCCAGCGTTGCGGCCCAGTTGATTGACTTTATTGAAGAACATCATCCCTACGAAGTACCCGAAGTCTTGGTGATCCGCATTCAAACTA
>JAYVHC010000534.1:0-1860 GCA_043771575.1 Planctomycetia bacterium | reverse complement strand
GACATCCACCATCAGGCCGCGAGAACTTGAGGTTTTCGTCTATGCCATCAACTAAACACCAAGTCGAGCGATTGAGCCTTACGTTTCGCGCCGAAAGTCCGCTGCCTCCGCGCGGTGTTTTGCCAGGCGGTTGGTGGCTGTGGTGCCTGCTCGGAGTTGGAGTTGGCCTCGGCGGGTGGTTGCTCAGCCGCGAGTACCTTGCCAAGAGACTTGGTCAACAACTAAGTGAGGCCAAATCGCGACCGGAAGCCATGCTCGCGCTCGAAGGTTTGCTGCTGCTGGATTCGACGGCCAGCCAGGCGATCGTGGCGGGGTTGCAGAACGAAGACTTTACAGTTGCTCGCACCGCCTTCCGAGCGATTGAATCTCAAATCGACCGTTGGCAAAAATTCACGCCGTCCGAAGCCAAAGCGCGGATGGAATCATTGGCGCGCTCGTTGCGGCAACTCCCCGACAGGACGCCGCCAGAAAACCTGATTCTTGCCAGCAGTCTTGCGTCGCGAATTTTTACAGTATGCTTGGAACGCGAAGATCAAGATCTAAAGCCGACGATGGAGGTTTGCGAACAAGTCATTGCACGCGTCGGCAAAGGCCAGATCGTTTCCGCCGAAGAAGGTCGCGTTGCCAATCTGTCGGACGTTGGCTTTTCTCTCAGTGATCGTCCTCCCGAAGGTAGCTTGCCCGACATTGATGAGTCGGCAAGTGAATATACGGCAAGCCTAGCGGATCCAATAGGATTGCCTCCTCCTCCGCTCGGCCCGAATCCACAACAATCTTCCGATCGCGAGCCTGAATTGCTTGATAGCTCTGATAACACTTCGTTTCACCAGAATTCCAATGAGACGTTTTCGTCCACTGGAGGTAGGGCTTCGTTGCGTTTGGTTGCTACTCCAGTTCGTCGCTCGCTGACTGACAGTCCACCGCACTCACTCGAAAACAACCCACCCGAGAACATTGCTTATTCACGATCGCCGATGCTGCTTCCATTAACAGACTCGGGGCTCACCGCAACCATGCCATTGCAAACGAGTGATGAACCGAGCGCGAAAACGCTGGCGGGCATCGAACAATTGCCAATCCAGGAATTGGTCCGACTGCTTGGAAGTGTTCAGCCGAAGATTGCTCAAGCGGCTGCGCTAGCGCTGCGGCGACACGGCATGTCGGACAGTAAGCTCGAATTGGCAATGGAACTGGCGACAGGCAGTGAAACGCGTCGCTTGGAGATCCTTGATCAGTTTCCCACGCGTACCGACATCGATCCACGTGTTTGGTTGCTGTGGATGGCTCAAGACGGACAGACCGAAGTGCGCGGCCGCGCGATCGCTCAGCTCAGCTCAATGCTTGATCAAGATGTGATGCGTGAACTGCGATTGCTGCTGAATCGTGAGCGCGATCCCGAGACCGCTCAACTGATTCGAAAGATTCTTATTTCGCCTTAGATCGCAGCGCGGGTCGGGTGGCACGCTACGCCGTTAACCGTCTCGCAGCCGATGGCACGTCCCTGAGTATTCGAAGGGCGTGGCTGGTTCCGTTGTAGATTACGTCGGATCGCTGCCCATTGAGCACAGTTGAACCACGCCCTTCGAGGCTCGCATTACTCGCCTTCTCAGGGCGTGCCATCGGCTGTGTTAGTTCCAATCTTTAGAGCGAGTGATGGCTCGCTTTTCTTTTGTTCTTTTCTTGGTGCAGAGCTCCTCAGAGCTCGCGTTGTTGCGGGTAGTGGTGTTGGATTTTTTGAGGCATGGCTCGGATGTCCAATGGTGACTTCTGGCTTACTTGGTTGGCCTTGTGTATCTTGTAGCTGCTTGAAGAAACGGAGTTGGGCAATGCGGGGACGCAACCCAACAAGGGATATTCAAG
>JAYVHC010000533.1:0-6721 GCA_043771575.1 Planctomycetia bacterium | reverse complement strand
CCCTTTTGAGACAAAGCCCAGCTATTAAACTCCCGCTAGCCGACTATTTCTCAAGGAAAACCATGTCCAGTAACCAGCCTCCGGTGCATTTAGCCGTTGACCTTGGAGCATCGGGCGGTCGCGTGCTTGCGGGCTTCATCACGGATCAAGGAGTGCAATTGGATGTGCTGCACCGTTTTGCCAACGGGGGCGTACATCAGGGTAAACGACTTGTCTGGAATCTCTTGGGATTATGGGATGAGGTGCAGAACGGACTGAACGCAGCTGCGGCAAAATACGGCTCATCCGTTCGAAGTGTAGGAGTCGATACCTGGGGCGTCGACTACGTGTTGATCGATCGGAACGATGACGTGGTGGGGCCCTGTTTTCATTACCGCGATACGCGCACTCACGGCATGCTGGACGCTGCCTACTCTCGGCTGAGTCGCAATGAGATCTTCGAAGAAACCGGTTTGCAGTTCATGGAGATCAACACTGCCTACCAACTGCTGTCGATGCGTTTGGAGAATTCGCCGATTCTCGATATTGCAGAACGGTTCCTCATGGTGCCAGATTATTTTCACTGGCAATTGAGCGGCGAGAAGTGTAACGAGTACACCAACGCATCTACGACGCAATTGCTACATGCCGAATCGGGCGACTGGAGCCGCACGGTGCTCGATGCCTTGGAGCTGCCTAGGCACATTTTTTCAACTCCGGTGCAACCAGGAATTGTACTTGGCCAGGTGAGTGCCACGGTCGCGCAGCGCACACAACTTTCTCGGGACGTCGATGTCATCGTTCCGGCTACTCACGACACGGGTTCAGCAGTGCTCGCAGTACCCGCCAAGTCGTTCGCTCAGTCGCAACCCGATTGGTGCTACATCAGTTGTGGCACTTGGTCGCTCATGGGTGTCGAAGTCGCTAGGCCAGTGATCAACGATTGCTGCAAGCTGTTTAACTTTACCAACGAAGGCGGAGTTCAAGGCAGCGTCCGGCTGCTGAAGAACATCTGCGGCTTGTGGGTGGTCCAGCAATGTAGGGCTCAATGGAAGCGTGAGGGACACGATTGGAGCTGGGATCGGTTAATTCAGTTGGCTGAGCAAGCGCCTAGCATGGTGTCGATAATCGACCCCGACGATCCTGCATTTGCTGCACCGCCTGATATGCCGACCGCGATTCGCGATTACTGCCGCCGCTCTGGACAGGCATTGCCGGAGACAGAAGGAGCAATTGTTCGTTGCGCGCTCGAGAGCTTGGCGCTCAAGTATCGTTTGGTACTAGATTATCTCGAACAACTTGTCGGCCAACGACTTAACACAATTCACATGGTAGGCGGTGGTGTGCAAAACCGAATGCTGTGTCAATTCGCGGCCGATGCTTGTCAACGCGAAGTGGTAGCGGGTCCAGTCGAAGCCACCGCGCTCGGCAACGTGCTCATGCAAGCCATCGGCTCGGGTCAGTTGGGTTCGATCGACGAAGCGCGTCGCCGCGTGCGTTCCGCTAGCGACATCCGCAACTACGCCCCGCGTCCGCACGGTCGCTGGGATGAAGGTTTTGGCCGCTTGCGCCAAATAGTGATGGCCGGTCAGTAGTCCGAGGGGCTTCAACCCATTGGCTCTCAAAGTGGCGCCGCGCAACTTAACCTAGCGTTACCGTGGACTAGGCAACGTCTTCGTCAGGTAATTCCAAGGCGCGCTCGATGCCACCGTTGAAGACTTTGCCTGCGGTAGGCAGTCGTTCTTGCCAAGAGTGTTCGGGTTTGCTTTTGGGCAGCGCACCGTGAAGCACCTCCAATTCGTGCCCTTCCCGAGCCAAGCGGCCAGCGTGTCGCGCGGGTAGACGCACGTGAACTTCCAAGTGGTCATCGTTGTACTGCTTGCTTAAAACATCGCCCACTTTCGTCAGCCAAGCTTGAGTGCGACCATCCGATAGCGGCAACTTAAGGCTGACGGTTACGAAATCTTCGCTCAACATGGAACTCACATACGCAGTGAGTTCGGCCAGTCCTTTGCCGGATTTGGCACTGATGGCAAGCGCATGAGGATAGCGGTTTTGAACAACTTGCAGACGTTCTTCTGCGCCGGGTGCGTCAATTTTGTTGACTACCAACACAGCTTGCTTTTCGTCGATCTCTAAATCGTGAAGCACTTTGTACACCGCAGAAATTTGGTCAAGTACGGACGGATTGCTGGCGTCGCAAATATGTAACAGCAAGTCGGCTTGGCGACTCTCCTCCAACGTCGCGCGGAAGCTGGCAACCAAATGGTGAGGTAAATCACGAATGAAGCCTACAGTATCACTCAACAGCACAGGACCCCAACTCGGCAGATTCCAGCGACGAGTTCGCGTATCGAGTGTCGCGAACAACTTATCCACCGCTTCCACATCGGCCGCTGTCAAGGTGTTCATCAAGGTGCTCTTGCCAGAGTTGGTGTAGCCAACCAGCGAGACCTTCAAGTAATCGCGACGTCCAGCGACTTCGCGTTCTTTGCGACGTTCGACCTTTTGCAAATCCATTTTCAATTCATGGATACGCCGCAGCGCCAACCGGCGGTCGACTTCCAGTTGTTTTTCACCGGGGCCGCGCATACCAACGCCCATGCTTTGCCGCGACAAGTGAGTCCACATGCGCTTCAGTCGTGGCAGCGAGTACTCCAGCTGCGCCAGCTCAACCGCCAACCGCGCTTCATGAGTTCGCGCGTTGGAAGCAAAGATATCCAAGATCAACTCGGTGCGATCGATGACTTTCGTACCGACTTCTTTTTCGATGTTCCGAGTCTGTCCCGGCGAGAGGTCGTTATCAAAAATCACTACGTCTGCGGAGTGCATTTCGACTAGGCTGCGAAGTTCCTCGATCTTGCCTTTACCGAGATACGTTTTGGGATCGGGTTTCTCGCGTCGTTGAAGAACTCCAGCTACCACGTGAGTGCCAGCGGATTCGGCGAGACCAGTGAGTTCGTCGAGAGGGTTTTCGGTGAAGGTGTCATTGGGCGCGATTAATCTCGCCAAAACACATCCTTCTGCCGCGACGCTTTGTGATCGGTTATGTTCATGCACCGTAGGTCGAGGTCTCCATGCAACAGGAGGCAAATTGCTGGGTAATATTTTAATTATAGTACGATCCAATCTCGGAACAGTGGCTAGCAATGCCTTTTTGACCGCTTTTGCCGATTGTTCACATTTTTACAGTGAAACTTGATGACTTTGACGATTTTTTCGATTAACACTTCATCCAACTTTTGTTTTGGGATTGAGAGTAGAGCAATTGTCCCAATTGCTCCCAAGCGATGGGGTGGCACGGGTGGCACTCCCTGAGTCTTCGAAGGGAGTGATCCGAGTGTGATTCGCCACACCCTTCGAAGACTCAGGGACGTGCCACCCCTAAACCATCCACCCCAAAACTAAAGTGAATGAAGCTTCTTCAGCAACTTGGACAGTTCTTTTTGCTCTAGGTTCAGTGCTTTCAAAACTTCAGAAAACGCAAATCCGCTTTAACCGAATCGATAGCCGGTCGACAGCTGCATTTTCTCCGCACTACGACTTAAAGACTGCAAACGGTTTGCAAACAGTCGATGATAGCATTGCAATGGTAATCGTGCCGCCAGGCAAACGGGCTAGCGATGGATGCTCGCCCTTCCTACTATTCTTGAAAGTAAGTGGTCGACAGATTGGTCACCACTTTTTTTGATACGGGCAGGGCGCCCGGAAAGGACTCCGAATGTCACGGATTTTGGCAGGATTGGTCATCTTAGTTTTGCTTCCCGGCTGCGCAAGTCGACCGGGTTGGGGGCAGGCGTGGGGGCAGGGGACATCGGATCGTCAAAAGGCGCGAGCTGTCGTGCATGATCCTTACACCCTGAATGATATTGGCCCCGAAGTGGTCGGTGGACGGCCTCGGGAATTCATGAATCCTCAATCCGAAGCCAAACGTCAACACGCCACGGATCAGTTTCCAAAAGGTTGGTCCTTTGCGCCTCCCAATTAAAGCGCATCCTGTGAGGCCGTTTCAAAGTCGCGAATGGACAAACGATTTAGCTGGATCAACGATGAAGCGATGAGCCATTGCGCGTCGACCAAGCAACATGCGAAATCCCATCTGATCACGGTTGGTTAAGGTGATTTCGATGGGCCAAGTCGTTTCACCGAAGCTCGCATGAGTGCGTATCACGGGGCGAAGTTCTTCGTGGCCCGACGATGAACGGATAGTTCGGTACTCAACGAGCGGCGAAGAAACGCGAACGGTCTTGTTGATCGAATTCTGAATCGGATGAATGTCGAAATAGACGATCTGCTGGCCATTCTCTTGAATGACTTCAACGTTGAACGCATGCAGGCAGCTTGAGCGTGCGCCGGTGTCAACTTTGACTTTAATTCGCGTCGCGCAAAGATCCGGCAGACGTAACCATTCGCGCCAACCCACTACCATGGCCGGTTTGAGTACGCGTCTTCCTTTCTTCTCTTTCACTTCGTCGCTCCACATCACTATCATTTATGCCTCGATCGACACGCCCAACTCCAGCAAGTAATCAAACGTGAATATCCCTGAATCGTGACCGTCGGAGAACCCGATATTATAAGCATAGTTGCCAACGGGCCGCATGTGCTCAATGGTGGTCGGCCTCGCTTCTTGCACGGACAAAACAGGCAACAAAGCGCTCTTAATCTTGCTTCCCGCCGGAGGCCTGCTCGCCTCGGCGGATTTCTTTTCTCTGCACGTCGCACACGGGCAAGCGGTTCGAAGCGCGGAAGCCGTGTAGCGCCGACGCGTGCCATCACTCCAGCCAATAACTAGGCCCGCTGGACCTTCGCGTTCAAGTGTTTCCGGTCGAGTTTCTGTCAAAATCATCGGTTCCTACAAAGCTGCGATCTGCGGCACTTGGGTTACTCACCAGCTATAGTGGCGATCACGCGGCGCGGACCGCCATAATTGCGATGTTCGCAAAGACATATACCTTGCCACGTTCCGAGCGCCAATTTTCCCAACGCTATCGGAATGCTCGCCGATGCGCCCAGCAATGATGACTTCACATCGCTTCGTTTGCGCATTATTCAGCGTGATAACCGCGCCACATCCAAACCAATGTATCAGCGAGTGTTTGCTCAAAGACTTTACCGTCGCAGTGGCGGGTAGCGCGACTGTAAATGAAGCGGTAATCATAGCCTTTAGCCTTCAACGCTTCGGCGGTTCGTTCGTTAGCCATAACCCAGTTGTGATAAGTCTCTTCAGCGTCTTTGGCGCGGTTGTCATTCTCTGAGACATGCGTGAAGATTCTAAGCGGTTTCTTATCCGCGGTCTCGATCAGTTTCTTGCTCGAATGGTACTCCCATGCACCCAGCGGATATGCAGCTTCTTCAGCTGCGTCGTCATCCTGTTGATCGACAAATGTTCCAGAGTAGGTGATCAAACGGCGGAAGAGATCTGGGCGAAACCAACCCATAGTGAGTGCCGCCGCGCCGCCGGAACTGCAGCCCATGACCGCCTTGCCCCAGGGGTTCTTAGTGAACGCGATGTGTGGGTAAGCGGCTTTAATGTCTGGGTTGTTCAATACTGCCGGTAGCACTTCGTCGTTGATGAAACGCGCCAAGCGATCGGACATCGTGTCGTACTCGAGGCCGCGCTCGCTTCCATAGCTGTCGTTACCCCCATTCTCAACTGAGATCACGACAAACGCTGGCAGCTTGCGGCTCGAGTCAGTCGAGATCGTTAAATTATCCAGCGCGTTGCGAACCAGTTTTAGGTGGCTTGGTCCATCATGCATGACCAAAATCGGCGCTTCAGTACCGTCCTTATAGGCGGCTGGGACGTAAACAAAAATCTTTCGCTCAACGCGCACCTGCTTCTTTGGATCTAGGGTTGTATCGTCACCGCGAAAAATCTTGCTATCCGCCAGACGCATCGCGAACTCAAACGATTTGCCTTGCGGATTACCCTTGTCCGTCAAGTCAGAATCGATTTTGTAATCGGGGCCGATTTCAAAGTTAGCGTTTCCTTCAGTGCCTGGATTCTCGACGTAAGCGCTCTGCGCCAACGAGGAACGGGTTGTAAGGCTCGCGACCGTACAAACCAACGCCACTTTCAAACAGCAGCCTTGAATTGAACACCATTTGAACTTCAACATAGCTTCCGCCAATCAGGAAATGAAAAGGGATGTGTTAATTGAAAACTGTGATCTCATCCAATCTGCCTTCCCAGTTGTTCTGCGAGTCGCTACGACCGCCGAAAAAAAATAGCGGTGGAAAGTTTCGTTCGGTAGAATCCAATTTACTAGCAATTTCCGGTTCCGTAGCGTCATCCAAAAAGACTCGCACTGCGGAACCACGGTATTCAAGTCGGACTTGATGCCAAGTCCAACGCTTTATGACCGTTTTTCCATGGAGTGGTTTGCCGGTGCCGAGTTGCAGAATCAAGCGGCCAGAAGCCTCGCCTTGGCCGCCCAAGCCGAGATGAACGCCGGCAGCGGAAGTGGTTGATTCGTGATCGCGCGAGAACATCCAGCCAGCTATTTCGCGAGTTTCATCGGGCATACCGTTCCAGAATGACATTGTCATGGTGAAACTATTGGTCAATTCCGCCAAATCCGCGCGCATCCGACCGCCAGCGAAATGGACGCAGCGATTGGTTTCGCCCAAAGTGAACTGACGTGAGTCATCCCCTTCCAAAAAGAAGAGTACGCCCGGCTCGAACACAGCCCGATGGCCGTTTCCAGTTTCGTCGTGGGCGACCGGCGGGGAAAACTCG
>JAYVHC010000532.1:0-2858 GCA_043771575.1 Planctomycetia bacterium | reverse complement strand
GCAGGATGCGGGATCTTGGCAGGGACAACGAGTCCGCCATCGCCATTTTGCATCCCGATGAACGACATGCCACCGACCGTCGTGATGCGCGTCGCGCTGCGGTAGTCACAGACTTTAATTTGCGACGGGATGTGAACGAGCAAATGATCGTCGAGCAAAGCATAATCATCGTCAGGATAACTCAAGCTGTTGGCGGCGATTGGGCCGCCAGTGAACGCGCACTGATGCGTCCAAGTACCGTTGGTTAAGTCCAGAACTCGCATTTCATTGATGAAAGTGAATAGTAGCTTTGTGCCGCTGGGGCTCCAGCGCAGCCTCGGCCAGCCAATTTGCGGTTTGTCCTCCACAAACACACTCGACTTGACGGTCCCCGTTTGAGAATCGACGATCATGATCGAGTGACCATCGGCGACGAACGAGAACTTATTCATTTGGCAAAACCTCTCGGCCTGGGTTTTCAGCGGAAGGACTGGATGCAATTGCGTTGCAAATGTCCGAGGATGATGATGACGTTTTAACACCGTCCCCAATTGTACCTGACGGCCGTTCTTTCGGGAGAGTCGTTCATAAAGTTGCGATGACGACTTGTAAAGCACCACGCCGATCGGCAATGATATGCCCAGCCATTCCGCTTCGACCTCAAAATACTTAACTTTTCCGGTGCAACATGAGCCAAGATCGGGCGGTGATCGTCGAAGACACTTACGCTGAAGCCTTTCGCAGTATTTATGCAGAGTTCCTGATTACGGCTCGTGATCGTACTTGGCTCGACCATTGCACCAATGCTGCGACTGGGCATGCGAGCAGCACAATTTTGTGCGATTCGGAAGCTGGTGTTTCAAGGATCTTGGATGGTGCCAGCCCTGGACAGGAGACTCCCGACGGGCGGATAGGGGCGGTAGTTCAGGTCCATGTGCCCAGGTTTCGGAAGGACCGCGAAGCGCACTTGGAGAAAGTCCTGTTGGCCCGAATCAGCCAAAATGTATTGACCTGTCCGACGGCTCGTTGTTTCAATCGGCTTGACACTGAATCGTATTTCAAACTGGGGCGCAAAGTCGCGTTGTTTGGCGACGGGCATCAATTCCGGGAGCAGCGCTATGGCACCAAGGGTTGGGTCGTGCCGACGATGGGTGGTGAATTTTATATAACCAGGCGGATCGGATTCGCGGACGGAATCATGGGCGGAAACCTATGGTTCCTGTCGACGAGTGAGGCCGCGTCAATCGATGCGGCCGAACGTTCCGTGAAAGCCGTGAACGAAGTAGACGATTGCGTTTTGACATTCCCAGGCGGAGTGGCCGCGAGCGCATCGAAGGCGGGTAGCCGCTATAGTTTTCTGATCGCCAGCACGTTTGCGGAGTTCTGTCCAACGCTCAAGGAGAAGCTGGGTGTGCAATCGCGCGTGCCGGACGGGGTCCACTCGATAATGGAGATCGTGATCAACGGAAGCAGTCTAGCGGCTGTGGCAAAAGCGACCTACGCTGCCATTGATGCCGCCTTGAGCGCGCCCGGTTTGGTTAAAATCACAGCCGGTAACTACGGCGGACGACTAGGAAAGAGTTTCATTTACTTGCATCCAGAACGACAAGGGACGTAACGAATGGCCATCGAGACAACATGCGGCGGGTGTGGAAAACAGTTGTCGGTAGGCGATGAACACGCCGGACGCCGCGCACGCTGCCCAGCTTGCGGCCAGATCTACACGATCCCTACGCTCAATGTTGCTCCACCCGACTTGCCGGCGATGTCCCTGCCGACCGCGCCCCAGGCAACGTCAAGCGAGTTGTTATCAGAAACCTCGGCAGGCTTGGGTTCCAGCACGGCAACTCCGGAAATTCCCGTTACAACTGTTGCGAACATAGATCTATTCTGGATGCGCTCGACCGAAGGCGCTGAGTACGGACCAGTGGATCGCACGACGCTCAACCGATGGTTCAGCGAAGGCCGCGTTGGCCCAGGCTACTTGATTCGTCAAGGAGAAACCGGAATGTGGCAGGGGGCCGAGATATTCCAGCCCGTAGCGCAGCCTGCGGGAATCCCTTTTGCCTCCACCGCCTCCAACCCGTACGCGGCCACAACCAGTAACTCTGCCGCCCCGATTTATGGTCAAATGTACGCCAAAGCTGACCAAAGCGCATTGGTGCTGGCGTTCGGCATTCTGTCGTGGTTTATCTGCCCTATATTCGGCGTAGTCGCCTGGATCATGGGCCACTCCGGCCTGAACGATATCCGTCTCGGGTTAGTTGACCCCGCCAACAAAGGCCTGATGCAAGCTGGCTATTATCTGGGCATGATCAATGTGATCATCTATCTCCTGTGCGGCGGTGGCTACTTCGTTTTCATCGCATTCATGATCCTGATCGGTACGATGAACTAGGCACGGGTCTCGAAGTTGTGGTCGTTTGCTGTTTGTGGTTGTGGAGGATCTCCAGCAACCATCGGATGCGGACGCGATTGCAGCGCAGCTACAGCACAGCTTGGCAGAACCCTATCAGTTAGGGCAGCATCAATTCTGCGCGACCGCCAGCATTGGCGTCGTGCTTGGTCCGTCGATCTATTCTCGCGCTGAGGATATTTTGCGAGATGCCGATACGGCGATGTATGAAGCTAAACGTGCTGGCCGCGCTCGACACATTGTCTTCACTGACGCGAAGTTATCAAACGCGATTGAAAATCGCTGTGTACCGCAAGCGGGCGAGACGCCCGCGGTCCGAAAGCAGCGACAAGTCGCATTTTCATAAGCCGGTAACTGCTCTAGTCTAGTGTCTGTCCGGAAATTGCCTTGGCGTTGATTATGGCGGCGAAAAAGCGCGGAGAACAGCCCGAAGCTGGGTGACTGAGCGACTGGCGAGGACGAT
>JAYVHC010000531.1:0-7388 GCA_043771575.1 Planctomycetia bacterium | reverse complement strand
GTGTGTAGGAACTTGGCTTGCGAATCGCGAAGCGATGACAGGTGTTTGAATCAACGTTCCGGTAGCGATACTGCGCCCTGAATCGTAGCCGTCAAGGATATTGCCGGCCGAACGAGCTCTGCACCGGAGTAACCGTTATCACTGAATTCCAACTCTGGTGCGATCTGCAATTGATCATTGACAATACGCTGCCGAAGAGCCCCAAGCTGTGAGTCGCGCGTGTTTTCGTCAGCTTGCTTTTGAGAGCTGACTCGAGCGTATAGGGCGATCGTTCGGGGAAGAATCATCCTTGAATCTCCGATGCGGGGTTGGCCGTTTTGAGCGGCTTCGGCAAAGCGATTTGTACACTATTCACTGGGCCATCAGCGGCAATTGCTAGCGTTTCGATCCGTCGATACGCTAGCTCGATGCGATCATGCGCATGTCGATCATTCTGAAATTGAATTGAGAGCTTGCGATGTCTTAGTCGAATGAGATGTGTGTCAATTGATCACTTACTTCCAAGTCGTCTTTACGCTTCCCGATAGACTCTCGTCGTTGGTCCTCGGTAACCGTCGGTCGCTACAATTGCATAGCGACGCAATGCACCGGCACAGCAAAACGCTTGCCATTTACCCACCCCCCGCATTAAGCTACTTCCTTTCGAGACGCCACGCCCAATTACTTCTGCATAGGTAGCTGCGCGAAGCGTCTCAGTTCAACGCACAATCTATCCCGCCGTTCCGCTACGCTACAGTTGGGATAGATTGCTATTCGTTATCCAAACTTGACGTAAGAAGACAGGCATGATTGACGAAGAGGTCAACAAGACATATCTCGACAGCGCAGCAGCTATGTTTCCGGTGGTGAGCGGCAAACCCTGCGTTAACGTCGATGCCAAAACGGGCGAGGTGCATTACTGTCATCGACTGTACAATTTGAGCATTGCCGACGACGTATTGGAAGGAGTGTGCGATTGGCGGGAATCGGCTGACGACAGACCAGATGAGTTGACGGATGGAGTAGCGATCGGTTCAGACTTGCTAGATGTTGGGGATGGCTGGTGGCTTGACATGTACTTTGAATGGTATTTCGTTTTCACTCCAGAGTTTGTAAGTCGTTCGTCACGCGGAGATCACTTGTGGGTTTCAGAGTTTCTACTCACGACAACTCACAATCGAACGATTCCCCGTCCTCCACCACCTGAAGATGTTACTCACTTGCTTCCGGATGCTGAAGCACTTAAATATTATGGATAACACATTAAGTCTTGGATGTTGCGTCGCTAAGCTATCGAGGTTGGATCGGAAGTGATATAGGCTGAGGGAGAGTGTTGGCACGACGATTGTCAGCCAACACTTAAGCCCCCTGTTCATGCCACGCGCTGACTTATCAGTACGCTGCAGGAATCGTCGAATGAACTCTTCGGCCGAATCGGTCATCGGTCGATAACGCTTTTCGACGCTGGGCTTGACAATGAACGTGACCGAGGCCAACCTAAATTAAAGTCCCTTCGTGCCTGCCCCCCGCATAGAACACAATTCGTTCGGCCTGAGAGTCCATATGTCACCAGATCACCGATTTCTGAACGATCAGTTTCCCCGCTCAAGCGCGTATCATCCGGAGTGGATCGTCGCCAGCGTTGGCGGAGGCGCTAACTCGCTCTGGTTGACCGAATGGCTGGCTTCCGCGCTGCAACTAAGGCCCGGTATGAACGTACTCGACCTTGGTTGCGGCCGGGCTGCGTCGTCGATCCTTCTAAGTCGTGAATATCAGGTCAAAGTGTGGGCCACCGACTTGTGGTGCAGCGCGTCGGAAAACCACCAGCGTGTCCGTGACGCAGGTGTGGCGGAAAGCGTGTATCCAATTCATGCCGACGCTCGCGCGTTGCCCTTCGCGTCGGATTTTTTCGATGTGGTCGTTTCCATCGACTCCTATTTCTACTTTGGTACCGACGATCACTATTTGAATTACCTAGCACGCTTCGTGAAACCAGGCGGCGTCATCGCGATCGCGAGTGCTGGGCTAATGCATGAGATCGAAGGACCACTTCCCGAACATCTTCAGGCGTGGTGGGCTGGAGAGCGGGGCATGTGGTGTTTACACTCGGCTGCATGGTGGCGTCGGCATTGGGAGCGAACGGGAATTGTCGACATCGAGTTGGCAGACAGCATGCCTGACGGCTGGAAACTCTGGGTCGATTGGCACCATTTGATAGCACCGGATAACCGTGTTGAAATTGAAGCGGTGCAGTCGGATCGCGGCGAACATCTTGGCTATGTCCGAGTTGTTGGCCGACGTCGGCCAAACATCTGCTTGGATGATCCAGCGTGGCTGGTTTCCGTACCGTCGAACTACGAACAAAAGCCACTGCTTCGCGGAGGGCCGTAACCACGCGGTGCTTAATTGCGACGATCAACGATTTTGAGGGAATGGATTGCATCAAGGCGGAGGTACCTGAAGTCGCAGTTGATCGGAATGCTTCGACACAGCACAAACATTGCCACGCAAATCAATGTCGACCAATGACATTCCGCGACATTTGCCACATCGGTAATGCCAAAGAACTTCTGACGTCGTACTCACTTCTTACAAAGTTCGCGCAGTTTCCGCAGATTGATCACATCCCAGTCCTCACCGCTCGCTTCATCTATCTCTTTTGCGGTCTCAAGGTACATAGGCAAACCCTTGAATGCAGCGGAAGCCAGGAAGCGCTTGAAGCCCGCTTCGCCGACGAAGCCAAAGCCGATATGCTCGTGTCGATCGACACGCGAGCCGCAGTCCTTTTTGCTGTCATTGACGTGTACAGCTCGCAGATTTTCAAGCCCCACGTGTTTTTCCAGTTCCGCCACCATGGCCTTCATGCCCGCCGCAGTTCGAAAATCGTAACCTGCGGCCAATGCATGGCAGGTATCCCAACAGACGCCAACATGCCGCGGTTGCTTTACCGCCTCAAGCAACCAACCGAGTTGCTCGATCTGGTGCCCCAAACAAGTTCCCTGCCCAGCCGTATTCTCCAGTAGCAATCGACAATACTTGGGCCGCACGCTTCCTATCGCCAAGTCAACCGCTTTCGCGACTCGTTCTAAACCCTCCTGTGCGGTCGATTTTAAATGGGCGCCCGGGTGCATTACTAAACCCTCGAGCTTCAACTGCTCCGCCCGCTGCCATTCAACCACTAATGCGTCCAGTGACTTTTGCCACAGGGAGTTATCCGGTGAGGCCACATTGATTAGATAAGACGTGTGGGCGATCGTCGCTCCAATTCCGGATTCCTTCCATGTCGTTTTGAACAACGCCGCGTCGGCATCGCTTATCGGTTTGCAATTCCACTGATTATTGTTCTTGGTAAAAATCTGCATTACGTCACAACCGGCCTCCACCGCTCGATCGATTGCCAAATGAAGCCCTCCTGCGACCGACATGTGCGAACCAAAGCGATGGGGCATTTTTGACTTTTCGTTAATAACCGCGACAATGGATACCAAACGACGCACCAAACGACAATGCAAGCTAACACACAGGCTAGGCGTCGGAAGCGATTTCGTCTAGCAACGGGGATGGCAGCAATCGAAATTTGTCCTCAAAGTTTAACTACCTTCACTGGGTGGAACGCGTTCCTTCGCCATTTGGAATAGCGTTCAGAGTCTTGCTAGATTTGAGGGGCCTTATGCCGATCTACTTCTAACGAAGATGCGGCGAATTCCGACAGTGAATGCCTGCATGCTTATCAAATTGGTTTACGGCAGGCGAGCAGCCTGCGAAAGTGGCAGCAACTCGCGCTGAGGACGACCCGGCATGGTTGGTGAAAAGGGATTTCACGGATGGGTAGCGGCATGGACCGTAGGCATCATGCTCACCGCGGTCGCCGTCATGGTCGATCACAAATTGCGAGTCCCTTCGGCGGCCTACTACCGAGCCGCGCAAACAGTCGATTCGGCCGGAGCGACAACACGTCAACGTGGCATCGTTCTGGCTGTTGATCCGGGATTGATTGCTACGGAACAGTTTCCACTCGCTGATCGCACTCCGTTGGATCGCGAAAATCGAGATCGACGAACCGATACTGCACAGTTGCTGCGCAAACCTCCCGAGACTTCGATGCAAGTCGTGCTGCGCGCGCCCACTGCCAATGACCTCGACGTGTTGCCCCTGAGTTCGAGCACTGCAAACATTGACTACCTGATGGATGCAATCGACCGCGCTTTCGAGACCCCTATACAGACAGTTGCAAGCGAAAACGAGCTACCAAAACCGGAAGTCAACGTACCTGGCTTCGAACGACTGGCTGGCTTGCCAGTGCCTTCCATGTCCAGCGGCCACGTGCCAACACCGTACAGTTTATTAAGGCAACTCGAAGAATTGAAGAGCGATCTGCACGGCCAGAGTTCAAAGTTAGTCAGTCAACTCAATAACGAATTGGCGCATGCGTTTCGGCCGGTCGGCCGAGATGAAGTGCGCCCCCAATATATCTCCACAGCGGCCTCAGCTGTCGGCCTATGGGTCGACGAAGTCACTTCCACTATTCAACGCTTGTTGCAATCCGAAGGTATCGGCAGATCGTCCGGCAACGCCGAACTTGATCGCCTGCAGAATTTAAATCAACAAATCAAGCCTCTCGCTGAAAAGTTGAATGACAACGCATTGATGGCCAAGACTACTCGCATCGGTTACGCGATCGAAAGGCGACTAGCTGTTTGGCAAGCTGTTTCGACTTGTCTGCAAACCGACTCGTCTGCGGTGAAACTTCAATTAGCTAGCGACACAACCCGCCGCCGAATACAAGAATTGCTAGTCCGCATCGATACCAAGCTGGCGACCAGCGGCGATGCAGAAGGTTGGCGGAAATACCTTAAGATGAATGAATTGCATTCTTGGTCAAACGAAAATCGCGACGTATGGGAAGAAGGTAACGCATTGGCGATCAACGTGCTTTCAAGATTGCGATGGGAACGCTTGAACGAAACTCAACGTACCTTTATCGATCAACCCGAGTTTGACGAATTGGCGATGCACTTGACGGCTTGGGCGCGTCAGCCCGTCGATTACCGTCAGTTGCTGACGGATCTCGAATTACTGGAAGATGATCCGATCAACCGCGTTCGTTACTCACTTGCCAGCGCCATTCAAGTACTTCGATTGGCTGATGAAAAGAATCAGCAAGCGGTCGCCAACGCGCTGAACGATCACTACCGTAACGCCAATATTCGACTGGCAATCGCGGGTGATTTTATTGAACGATTCTTGCCACAGGAGACTTATCAATCTCGACCTGTAAGGCAACGAATCCTGGGCGCAAATACATCAGGTGATAGCGTGGTGCGAACCGAGATGGGGCTGAAGCTGATACCGGATGAAAACGCGTGGCAGGTTGCCTTGGAAGTTCAAGGCGATTTGACCAGCGCTACCAGAAGTAGTAAGGGTCCAGCCGTCTTCCTCAACTCTTCGCAAGCTCAAATCAGCAGCGAGCGCACCGTACGTATGGATACATTTGGTTACCAAGTCAAGGCTAACGCGACTGATGTCGAATCACAACAGCATCTGCGCGGCATGCTCACCAGTTTTGACGGTCTACCCATCATCGGGGATTTTTTGCGGATAGTTATTCGCGAACAATTCGATCAACAGCGCGGCCCGGCTAAGCGAATCATGCAGCGCTTGATCGCTGACGAAGCCGATCAGGAATTTGATAAGCAGTTGCAAGAGAAACTGAACAAGGCTCAAGTGGAACTTCAACGCCGCTTGATCGGCCCGCTCGAAGCCCTCAACCTGAATCCCATGGTCGTCGCGATGAGCACGACGGAAGATCGATTGCTGATTCGCTATCGCGTTGCGAACCAAGCTCAAATGGCCTCGCACACCGCCCGCCCGCGTGCTCCAAGCGACAGTTTGCTGAGTATGCAAGTGCATCAATCCGCAGTCAACAATATGATCGCGCAGTTGGGCTTGAGCGATCGCACTTGGAACTTAGTCGAGTTGGGTGAAAAGGTCGCTCATTTGCTTGGCAAGCACGACTGGCAAGCTCCCGAGGAATTGCCCAAGGACGTGTTGATTCGCTTCGCGCCTAGCCGCCCGATTTCGGTCGAGATGGTCGAGAATCAATTGGTCTTGACGCTCCGAATTTCCGAATTGTCACAAGGCGATAGTAAAATCGAGCGTTTCATTGTGCGTTCAAACTACCTGCCGGTCGCCGATGGTCTCAAAGCCAGTTTGGTGCGCGACGGCGTGGTCAGTATCGACGGCCCACGTTTGTCGATCCGCGATCGACTGCCACTGCGAGCGATATTTGCCAAAGTCTTTGTTTCGCGCCCAGAGATTCCTTTGATCAGCGATAGTCTAGTCACGGATCCTCGCGCTAAAGGCTTAGCCGTAACCCAGATTGAGGTACGCGACGGTTGGTTAGCCATCGCGGTCGCGGAAGGCGATTCCCCTTTAGCCGCAGAAGTTGCAGAACGCAGTTCGATACGTCCTATTCGCTAACGCCTGCTTCGCTCCACGCGAATACAAAATCCTAAAGTCCGCCTGCATTGGATGCAGCCATGCAGCCTTATCACGCGCTGTCTTAAGTTTTGCTGTCGTAGACAAGGCTCTGTGGATCGTGCGAATGCTTGCGAATTTGCCAAGCATCTTGTCCATGGCGGAAGTCCAAGCGGTGCTTTGTGACAATTTCGTCAACCGCTTTCGCCACTCCCACCCAACCACTTTCATAATCGTGCCCAGCCAGCACGCCACCGAGCTTTATTTTCGGCCACCACGCTTGAATATCTGCACATACGTTCTGGTAGTCATGGTCGGCATCAATGAAGGCGAAATCGATCGACTGATCGCCGAAATGTAAGGCAGCGGCCACTGACTGCATTTCAAGAATGCTAGTTACCCTCTCCGCCACCCCAGCCATTGTCAGATGGTCTACAACAATGTCTCGCAAGGGCTTGCTGAGATTACGGGTTTGTTCCGCAAGAATACTGCCTCCGTCAAACGAATCAACGAGGTAGAAATCCGCCGATTTCCCTAGCTCCTTTAATTTTTCGGCCATGTACACGGCGCTACGTCCTTGCCAAACTCCAATTTCAACAATGGTCGCACGCTCCGGCAGCCATTCGGCGACCGAGGCATAGAATGACT
Source organism: Planctomycetia bacterium (assembly GCA_043771575.1). Taxonomy (GTDB): domain Bacteria; phylum Planctomycetota; class Planctomycetia; order Pirellulales; family Pirellulaceae; genus Aureliella. Next base: position 284 of record JAYVHC010000531.1, on the reverse strand, counting down.
CAAATTCGCCCCAACCCGGGATGCAATTGTAATAGCTTGGTGATGCGGATTTTTCCATGAATTCGTTCGCTCAATGATTGAATTGCAGTCTGCTCGAACTAGTGCTTACCCTTCATATAACTTCAGTCTTACCGCTCGGGCGTTTTCGAAATCGAACTCCGCATGTTGAGCAAGTTGCGGCGCATGGAGACGCTGGTAAGCGTATCGCAGTACATCGTAAGGCGCCTCGTACCAAGCGGCCAAATACTTAAATGTAGCTTCGTTTCTGGCGGCGGAATTTTGCG
>JAYVHC010000530.1:0-2206 GCA_043771575.1 Planctomycetia bacterium | reverse complement strand
CCTATGGCAATCTGTTCAGTGTAGAACGACTGTCCGTAAGCCGCTCTCGCAGGGGTTGCACGTCCCTGAGTATTCGAAGGGCGTGGCTGGTTCCGCTGTAGATTACGGCGGTTCGCTGCCAATTAAGCACAGTTGAACCACGCCCTTCGAGGCTCGCATTACTCGCCTTCTCAGGGCGTGCCACCCATTGTTCTCTAAATAATTAAGGTTAACGGCGTAGCGTGCCACCCTACACACCCTAAAATCAAAACTGGCCATTCAGTGGGGCTCCATCAGCACCCACTGTTCTTCCGACCATTTCCAACTCGATAGTAACCCATCCTCGCGGATGCGAACTTGAACTGCTCCATCACGGTGAGTGATTGCCAACAGTGCTGGAATCTGCGAGTAAAGCTCGATGACTTCTGGGCGTACTGCGCGTGGCCCACCGCTAATGACCACCACTTCCGGTCGGCACCATTGCAACAAACTCGTTGGATCATGACTGGTACTTCCATGATGCGGCGCCATGACGACATGGCAGGGCCGCGCAGGTAGAGTTACCAACTGCACCAAACCAGCTCCTTCGAGGTCTCCAGGCAACAGCACGCGCTTGCCCGCGTATTCGATCTCCAGGCACAAACTGTCCGCGTTATCGGTCGCGCCACGCCAACGAACATTCGGATGTAAGACCCGAAAGTGCACATTACCCTGCTGGATTTCGTGTGTGTAAGCCCAGGCTTCGGTCATACAGGCAAGTTGCTGAATACTTGCAGTGAGTTCTTGTATTTCTGGTTCCTCTTTCGTCCAAAACTGCGGCGTACTTACAATTTTCCCAATTGCAAATCTCTCGACCAATCCGAGCGTCGCGTTGTAATGATCGGCATCTGCATGTGAAATGATCAGACGATGGATTCTGGCCGTCTTTAGACTCCACAAGCTCGCGGCAATTTCTTGATGGCTACGTTCGGCCGCGCCCAAGTGCCCCGCGTCGTATAGCCAAACTTCTCCGGTTGGATGCTCGATCATGACACACGTGCCATGTCCCACACTTAGAAACGTGCAACGCAATTCATTCGATTGCAAGCTGCCTACTGACAGGGCCGGTAGCTGGTCAAATTTACCGCGCGGCCCGCTCATCCAAGGTGCTGCCCCCAATACAATCCAGCCGACCAACAATACGGCGAGCCCCTTCAAATTCTTATTTCCAAACAGAGTCAGCCACAACAATGTCATGCCGTAGAAAGAAACTGTCCACCACGTTGGTGGCGCAGGCAGCCAGACATGTCCTGCTGGGATTTGGTTACTCAACGAGACGGCTGCAGTGATAAAGCTCAGTGAAGCTCCGCACAGCCAACCGCAGAGCCAACCGATCGGCGGTATCCAGCCCAACAATCCCGCGCACAGGCCGCTGAGTAAACTAATTGTCAGCGGAATGGAAATGACTACGTTCAGTGGGATTGCGATCGGCGACAACACATGAAAGTTCGTCCAAATCAGCGGGCATGTAAACAGGGAAATCCATGCGCTCAAGCATATCAGCTCGAATAACTTGCGGACCAGCCAACGAACCCAGAGCTTCCATGCGGGCAGCGATTCATCGATTACTTTTTGCATTCGGTCGAGCTGGGCTCGCCGTCGGCTGGTAGAAAAGAAGAACCCAATCGTTGCCACTGCAAGAAAAGACAGCTGTACGCCAACATTTTCGAGATTCGATGCCCGCAGCAATACGACTACGATGGCTGCTGCTCCCAGCAAATTGCCGATCCGCGTACGACCACCGCTCCATCGCGCAAAGGCAAAAATCGTCACCTGCACCGCCGCCCGAACAACCGGCGGATCTGCTCCCGCCAAGCCAGCGTAGCTCCAAGTAGCAATTACCAACCCCAAGAAAGTGGTTTTGTGACCTGCACCAAAATAGACGCAGAGGCCCAGAAGAACCGCTGCCACAATCTCAACATGCAAACCGCTGATTGACAACATGTGCAATGTACCGGTTGCCATCAACTCCTGTTGATCCTGCCAATCGACCTGCTGCCTTTGTCCAAACACAAGGGCCGCAGCCAAAGGGGCTTGATCATGGCTAACCCAACGGGCAAGTGACTTATCGATCGAACGAATTGCCAAGCCTCTCAATCGCGCAAGACTATGTCGTCCCCATTTGCTACCGACCAGCCTCAGTTGCTTTGCCGATTCAACTCGCAATGCGATAAATCTATGCTCGAGC
>JAYVHC010000529.1:0-4361 GCA_043771575.1 Planctomycetia bacterium | reverse complement strand
CAACTTCGGCGTCTATATTCGTGACGTGGGTATTCCCAGGCGTCGAATCAAAGCCTGTATCTTAATGTCGATGATTTTGTTCTCCGGTCTCCCTTTTTTCCTTCAATGGTATTTCGGACGAGAATTGGTCACCGATCAACGAACGGCTATTAGCCAAACGGAATTCGCAGAGGACGCTTCACTCCTCGCATTGGAAGATTTGCAAGTTTCCTCTAGTCGATAGTTTTTAGATTTAGCTGACGATCCAACTGCCAAAGGCGCTAATGCGATCATGAAAGTGAGTTTCTACCTCGAATCCAAACATGACACTGACCTGAACATGTGGCAATGCTATCGCCGTAGGCACCGGCGGAGCGGCATTGTCATTCGCGAGGTGGTCCTGTTATTAATTGTGCCCATGCTACTACTTTCACTGTTGCTCCCAGCCATACATGCGGCCCGTGAGGCTGCTCGCAGAATGATGTGCTCGAACAATCTGAGGCAGCACGCTTTGGCGATGTTCAACTTCGAGTCTAATTTTCGACGTTTTCCGTCGGGTTGTACGGCGAGCATTCGTTCTTTCGGAGATCGCCCTCCTTCAACCAGCGGGAAGTATCTCTATGCTTGGGGATCACAGCTCTTGCCGTATCAGGAACTGAACTACGCATACAATGTTCTGGAGAGTTCTTCACCCGCCGACCTTGAAGGCGCTTTTCAACAACCGCAAGCCCGGAAGATTCTCGAATCTCCTTACTCGGTTTATCGCTGCCCTTCGGACGTTACTGCACCGCTGCTGAATATCGGTCGCAGTTTTGAGTTATCGACTGGAGAAAACGCACCGATAGCCCTATCGAACTACGTAGCTGCCAACGGAAGTACCGACTTGATGGCCGGCGGTGGAGTGGGCGAAGCCAATGGAGTGTTCTTCGTTAATAGTTCGCTTAAGGTGTCAAGCATCCTCGATGGTTCGAGCAATACCATCATGCTTGGCGAACGTGCCTGGCGGCGCAAGAATTGGGATTGGTACAACTCCCGTGCTGCAGTTATATTTGGTGTCCGCAGTATCCGCGAACAATCGTTTTACGGTGTAGGCGATGCGATGGCCGCTGGACGGTTTCGAATCAACTTTGAAGCCGTCGCGCAGCCCGACGGGCTCGGCCAGTCGTACATTCGCCGCGGTTTTTCTAGTAACCATGTTGGCGGTGCCCAGTTCGCTCGAGCTGATGGAAGTGTGTTGTATCTTTCCCAGATGATGGACAACGACATAGATCCAGAAACGCAAACAGCTCGGACCGAACAGGTCGATTCAGTATGGGAACGCTTGTTGTCCCGCAACGATGGCCAAGAAATTGATCTCGACTTTTAGACATTAAGTAGCATCTCAAGTTGCGCAGTTACTAGTGGGGTAAACTTCCAGCTTGTCTTTCATGGCCGGATCGCAAGCTGGAAGCTTACGCCACACAAAAGTCACCGCCCGAGCTTGTTTAGCAGTTGATCGAGGAACCGTTCATCTTGCGAGGAGACGAACAATCCTCTTCGCTGCATCTCGGACAGGACATCATAGGCCTTTTGCCACCACTGCCGCGCGTTGTCAACTTGTGATTGCTCGGTCATTTTTCCCATTCGCCAATAACTCCCCCACAAATCGCGTTGCCAGCCAGGGTTGCCGGGGTCGGCCGCCGCCAGCCTAGCGCCGCCAGCGACCGCTGTCCGAGCCAGGTTGCCCGCATCAGCCAGTGGGCCGAGATCGTGTAACGGCTGGCTGAGCCACTGCGCGAGGTGGACGGCAGTCGGTTCATTCGCAGCCATCGCGAACAGTGCGTAGTCCCGCAGCGGTTCGACCTGCCATGACGTTGCACTCAGGCTGAACGATTTTGCGAAAGTCTCTGCCTGATGAAGCACGTACCGCTGGATCTTGTCTCGGCGCTGTTCCAATGAGCTTGCTGCTAGTCGAGCTCGCGATACTTCCTGCACGATGCGGTGAATGCGCACTAGTCGCTCGTCTTCGCCACGCGTCCACAGCCGCAATCCGATCAACCGCCGCTCAAGGTCCCGCCACGGATCACCATATCCCGGTCGGGCAACAAGTGCCTGCGGCAAATCCTCTAGCAAAAACTCACGAATCCAGGGCAGCGCGACCGCGTCGGGAGGCAGCAGCGATGCATACTCGATGGCTCGCAATTCTGCTTCACTCAGCCCAGCGAGCGTCGGCTCAAGCAGCGGACCGATCAGCTTCTCCGGATGCTCGCTCAGCTCGACAGCCCGATCAGCCCCAGTGAGCGCCGTAAAAACACCTTCTGATTCAAGCCTGTTTAGATAGTCGCTGTAAGACACATCCGGATGTTTCCAAAGGTAGACCGCCACAACTTCCAGGGCGAGTGTGTGTCCGCCCAGCATGCGAGCAATCGGCAAGGCAGCTTTCCACTGCTCGTCCCCGTCGATCGCCCGATGCCGGTTCAACAATTCCAAGGCGTCGGTCTCGGACAACGGATCGAGTATCAGGCAATCCACGCCAGCGTCCACCAACTGTTGTTCATCTATCCGTGTCGTCGCCACCAACACATGCAATCGTTCCGTCGCTGGCAGCACTCGGGCTCGGCTGCGTGGCTGTACTAACTCGGTCTGGTCGACGTTATCCAGGATCAACAGCGATCGAGCCCGTTGTTCAAGTACGGTCCGCACACGAGCGGCGGCCAAATCGATGTCTTTCTGCTCGGCCTCGTTCAATTCAAGTCCCAGGTCAGTCGCCAAACGCAGCAGGACGATCCGCAGGTCACTCAATCCGGCCGCATCGATCAGGAATCGACCGCCGGGATAGTGGTCCGCAAACGCCTGCGAATAGAGAAAGGCTAGCGCCGTCTTGCCGATACCGCCGATTCCTTGAACGGCGGTGATGGCTGCGACCTTTCCTTGTGGCAGCGTTTCACGCAGGCGGGCCAGTTCGGCATGCCGCCCAACAAAATGATCGCTGGCCCGAGGTACCGTGTTCTTGGATTCTTCAGTCCGGTGTGCCCGTGCCAACCGTTCGCTCAGTTGCTGGTCCAGGCTTCGTAGACGTTGACGGACTTCGATTTGAAGCAGAGCCTCCACGCCATGAGGTCGCCATTGACGGACGTCGAGATATTGGCGGCGCTGAAGGTCCGTTCGTTGCCACAAGTCGGCTTGCCACTCCTGGGTCAGTCCTTCGACGGCAGCATCGAAACCCGGTACAGTGACGATGTAGATGGGCGCGATCGATTCGCCCTGCATCTGCCGCCGGATCTCGTGATCGCGGTAGACTCGCCACTCTTTGCCGCAATACTCGCTGCGGAAATACTCTTCGGATAGAACCGCCAGCATCAGCTTCGAGGCGTGCAGGCCGTCAAAGATTCGCCGCTGCCAGTCGTCCATCGCGCGGATTTCCTGGCGATCGAAGAAGACTCGCAGTGGTGTCGGCGTGAATTCTGCATGTTCGCGGCGGATAGCTTGCACCAGTGCCGTTACCCAGCCTTCGGGTTGATCGTCTTTGTGTGCGTAGCTGATGAACAGATCCCAGCCCAATTGGTTGAGGAAGCGTTTGGGGGTAGGACTGATCGGGCGGCCGTCGCTGCAGGCTTCGGCCATGATCTCAGGTTCGCTCAGCCAGCGATTGGAATCGTCGGAATCAATCTTGGATCGCACACCGGACCCGGTTAGAGCGACGTCGAACAATTCAATGACATATTCGGTCTCTTCACCGGTCCGTCGCGAGACATCGGTATACTCGAGATGCTTGAGCGGTGCCGATGCCACCAACACGTCTTGGCCTTCGTGCAACCCCAGCTCTTCGGCGATTTCGCGGACAATGCATTCTCGAAAGGACTCGTCATCGTGTTTGTGTCCGCCCACGAAATTGAACGCTTTCCAGCCTTCATTCCACTGGGCGAGCCAAAGTGTTTGGCTGTCCGCTTCACGGCGAATGAGAGCGATCGAAGCGACAGATTTACGCATGGTAGCTCCCCGAGTTAGCTGCCGTTCTGATTGCCCCAATTGCCCTCATTGCCCTCGTTCCAAGGCTCAGCCTTGGAACGCACTGCCTTGGAGGCTCCGCCTCCTGTCGCCTTCCGTTCCATTTGGAAATCCACCCGAGCTCGGCAGGCAGAGCCTGCAAGACAGTGGGTTGCGAGGCAGAGCCCCGCAACCAGATGGTGATTTAGCATTCTGTTGACTGCTCCCAGCACCAAGAACCGGCACCCCACTTGCTTCGCCTCCACGCCACCTAGATAACATCTGTGTCCCCGGATAGCTTAGTGTCCCCGGATAGCTTAGACACACTTGAGCTTGGCAGGTATAATCTACAGGCAAGCGATTTGGCTAACGCGAGCCTTCTGCAACAATGGCTATATTGGTTGTTGCACGCGCAT
>JAYVHC010000528.1:0-3531 GCA_043771575.1 Planctomycetia bacterium | reverse complement strand
CAAACCGAAGGTAAAACTCTCAAGCCCTCAATAGTGCTCATCTCTTTTTTCACTTTGACTAGCGACACACTACCCACAACGTGAACTATTGTAGCTCGTCCAACGGAGCCGGTGTACTTAACAGCATTGGGCTTTGCGTTTCAGTATCAACAGCCGCGAAGCGGACGCTTGGGATATCGTGAAGCGATTGTATTTCGATCGCGAAGCGACGTCGGATTTACCGCGAAGCGGTCTGAAGATAATAGCCGGTGGTAAGTGGAGCGACACCGCCAGACAGCTCGCCCCAAAGCAAATTGATCCCGAAGGGATCACGGAATCCAGCCATCAATAAACGAGCTGAGATTTCTACGATCCCTTCGGGATCGACGCTCCCTGTGCCACTTCCGGTGGTGGCGCTCCGCTTACCACCGACTATGGTCATTGATCCCTTCGGGATGAGTTTCTGACGGCAGGAACTGCGCAACACAAATGCGGCTGGATGTGAACTAAACTGAACGGTCTATCCACGTTCGGATTCCTCAAGCCCAACTAGATTCCAAATGATTCCGATTCCTGCAAACGCTCCTCTTATTGAGTGGCTCGAGCTGACTCAAAATCTTCTCGATTCCTATCGCCACTGGACTGGGAGCGAGTTGCTGGTACGCTCGACGCCTAAAGACGATCTGTTATCGCTTTGGAATCTTCCTCAAATCGTCGTCTCACATGGAATTCAGTCGGACCCAGCTTTCGTGTACGGCAATCATCGCGCGCTGGAACTGTGGGAGATGTCATGCGATCAGTTCCTCGGCATGCCGTCGCGACTCACGGCGGAACCGTTGCATCGAGACGAACGCCAACGCCTGCTCGACCAAACTCGTCAGCAGGGTTACGTCGACGACTACCGGGGAGTCCGCATCTCGCGGACCGGAAAGCGATTTATGATTGAAAAGGCACTATTGTGGATGGTACTCGACCGCGCTGGCAACACTATTGGTCAAGCGGCCACCTTTGATCGCTGGACACCTCTCAGCTAACGCAGAAGTAGGGTGGGTTGAGGCACGAAACCCACCTGACAAACGCAACACTTAAGCTTCAACACCTCAGTCGATTTATTCATCAACTGGTGGGTCTCGTGCCTCGACCCACCCTACACTCTACCGTGTCGGCGGGGCAGCCTCTCTAACCACTGCTCCCTGCGATTCATGCAGCAACAAGATCGCAAATCGGTCAACTGTATCGAGCGCCGAAGTACTCAGTGTTGCATAGTCGAATTGGCCTCTCAAATCGGTGTAACCGTCTTTGTAGAATTTGATGCTGCCGTCCTTGTGTCGCGCATAGACCTTCACATAAGCCTGCTCAAGCGGGCTGCGCCCTTGGGCCGAGAGAACTTGCACTCGGCCAAACGGTTCGACAACCGTAACGGCCAGCGAATTGGCAGTAACCAGCGTGCTGCGCGATATACCACGCGCAGTAACTTCAACTAACAAGTTGCGATTCTTGAGCTGTGCAGGCAAGTCGAGTCGACGCGATCCGATGGCACTTTCGAGCGCTAACTGCTCACTCAGATTTGGTTCGATCACTGGCACCGAGTCGCCGCTGCGAGCTACAAACGGATTGCGACTGAACAGCAATTCAATATCCATCAAGTAGTAATTGACCTTGAGGTCGGTCAAGTTGCGATACTCGATCGACACATTGCCATCTTGATTTGCCAAGTCCAACGTTGGCGTTTCGGCCGCGGCTTCAGTCTGCTTGGCTTCGCGACCATCGGTTAACATTCTCTGCAGCCGATTGGAATTTCCCTCCAGCGACGTGACGCTGGTAATATCCTGCCCCGCTTGCAGCGCCTTGCGCTGACGCACTTGATCGCCGACTTGCGCGAACAGGTCCTTCCACATCAGTACTGGATACTCGGCGTATTTGCCGGCCAACTGAGCCGCTTGATCGTACTCGCCGCGATAGAATCCAAGGTAAGCCGCAAAATAGTCATATTGCATCTTGGTCGCTAGCTTGCTGGCGTCGACCTTGCCGAACCAAGCCAGAGCCTCCTCGATGCGATTTTGAATCAGCATGTAGTAGCACACCGCCAACTGCTGGTCGTTGTGTACGGCTCGCTGATGAGCGATGACATCTAAGAGTCTTTGATATTGGACAAACATTCGATCGTTGAGGATGACCGCTTTTGGACCGAGACGATGAATACGAGCGACCACGAGCGGTTTGTAGTCCAGATGCTCGTAACTCATTTGTTCACGCGGGTCGACTTTGACAAGTGGACTAACCAGCACGCTTCCGAGCTGTGTAACGAAGTCAGGTCGATTTTGCAGGAGGTGCTGAATTTTCTGCGGCTCGTTGTGACGCACTGCGTATGCCCATAGAGCAGGTACAAACTTGTTACTTGCGGCCAGCAGTGAAGTGGTTTGCTCGAAGAACGCCTTGTCCTGCATCCGATGGGCGATCCGTTCGAGATCGATCTTCTCCAAGTTTGCTTTCTTCAAGAACTCAAGCACTTGTTCCGGCGTCCCCCAATCCGCAATGTAGCTCCAAGTGGTCTCATCGACCGACTCAGGTTTTGCTAATACTCGGTGGGATTTTGACTCAGTTGCAACGAGATGTTTGCCTTCGCTACTGATTTGCGAGCCGTAATGCTCAAAGTCGCCTTCGAGCGGAAAGTAGAACGAATACTGAACTTGTGCGGTGCTATAAGGCGCCAAGTCGAGCGGCGTGTTGCGAGTTACCTTTCCCGAAGCCAATGGCAGAGCACCAGCAGGAATTTGGGTCAACACTTGCACCAATCGCATGGTGTTGGTTGGATTCGTGACAACCACATTGGCTCGATAGGGAATGCCACGCAACAGCGGACCTTGAAGTGGTCGGTTGGCATCGTCGCTGGTGTTGGGCTGAGCAAGATAGACATCTTGTCCGACCAAGACGTTTTCTTTCTCGCCCCCCTCCCCTGCCCTTTCGATACTCTCAACATAAGCAATAGCTGGTTGTTTTGCGCTAAGTACCAGTTGCTCGTTCTCGATCGAAATTTCGGGAGCGACACCCCCCAGAGGCAAGTCGATAACTGCCAAAGCACACAGCGCTTCGTTGATCTGACTGGTGGGCAAATCGAGCGTCGTTGGTAGAAACGCACCCTGGCCCATTTGCGGGAAGTACTCGCGCCAGAACGGTCCGGGCGGAATCAAAGTGCTGACTTGATTTTCCAGTCGAATCCGATGGTATTGCGTTTCCGCCCATTCACGCGTTTGATCCAACGTGGCAAACAAGGCTGGGCGACTGCGAGCCATGAGCCTGTCGACATCGATTTCATCAGCCAGGCTTAATGCCTCTGCTTGCTTCTTTTCAGCACCTCGCCCCAGCCGAAGGTTCCGCTTTGCGCCAGCCGACGGCATTTTATCCGTTTCCTTTTCCGCATCTTCAAAGTATACGTCAGCTCGACCCGCCCCACCCATTCCGCCCCCGCCCATTCCGCCCAGTGCTCCAGCAGTCGTTCCTAAATTGCCGAATCGGCCCAGGCTTTCGAACTCCTCTGACAGCTCACGACCA
>JAYVHC010000527.1:0-4304 GCA_043771575.1 Planctomycetia bacterium | reverse complement strand
AACCCTTCACGATGGCCAACATTGTGGACCGGTTTCAAAAGGGCTAAGACCTCGTTGAGCAGTTGCCTGTCGAGCGGTTCCGCAGCCCATTGTGCCCATTTGCGGATGTTGTTTGGGTTCGCGCTGCCAGCCACGGTTGTAGTTATGTCTTCGTTCAGCAAACAGAATTGCAAGGCTAATTGAGCGATGTCGACTCCTTGGGATTCGCAGTGCTCAGCAGCTTTACGCGCGGCGGCTTGCACTTCAATTGGATCGCGGAACCAGACGGGCAGTTTTGAATGGGTGAGCAAGCGAGCGCTAAATGGGCCGCCGTTCATGACACCCACTTGATGATCCTTCAATAGCGGAATGGTCTCGTCGGCAAAGCGAGTGTTCTGCAGCGTGTACTGGTTGTAGCTCAGCACGCAATCGAGTTCTGATTGCTTGAGCACTTCGTGGAAGATCTTTTGCGGATAGCCGCTGATTCCGACGTAGCGAACCTTACCGGCTTGCTGGAGTTTTCTAAGAGCAGGCAGCGTCTCATGGATCACTTGCTGTAACGGCACAAACTCGATGTCATGGCAAAGCACAATATCTAAGTGCCCACAGCCCAGCCGATGCAACGATACATCGACACTCTCGGCCACACGTCGGGCTGAGAAATCGAAATGGGCGACGTCGTAACGACCAAGTTTGGTGCAGATCTTATAGCTAGCTCGCGGCACGTCTTTCAGAGCCAAGCCGAGCAAAACTTCGCTCATGCCGCGACCGTAAAACGGTGATGTATCGATGAAATTCATGCCCAACTCCAGCGCTACGCGGATCGAAGCGAAAACTTCATCCAACGTAACACCGCGAAACTCGGCCCCCAGCGAAGATCCGCCAAAACTAAGAATTGGAAGATCTAGGTCAGTCTTTCCCAGTCGTCGAGTCTGCATTTCCGTTTCCAACAACAGTGTTTCCAAGTTCATCGCATAGAAGCGGTAGATTCTAAACAGTCACGCATGTCTGCGTTAGGTGGGCGACTGTCCATGCATTGTCGGCCCACCTATAATCGGGCCACTATGCCGATCATCGAAATTGAGAATCTAAGCAAATCGTACCGAGTTTACCAAAAGCAAGAAGGCTTGATGGCCGCGGTGCGCGGTCTCTGGCATCGAGAGTACAAAGAGGTGGAAGCCGTTCGCTCCATCAACCTCACGGTGGAGCAAGGTGAATTCGTGGCGTTTTTGGGCCCAAACGGGGCGGGGAAAACGACGACTCTGAAATTGCTGTCTGGCGTGATTTACCCCAACAGCGGTACGGCGCGGGTCATGGGGCACGTCCCGTGGATGCGCGATAACGCCTATCGCCGCCGCTTCGCGCTCGTGATGGGCCAGAAGAATCAACTGTGGTGGGATCTGCCAGCACAGGAATCGTTTCGGTTGCACCAGCAGATCTATCGCATCGATCAAGCCAACTTCAATCGCACGCTCGACGAGCTGACGGAATTGCTAACCGTGAAAACGTTGCTGGGTCGGCCCGTGCGCGAGTTATCGCTGGGCGAACGAATGAAGATGGAACTGATAGCGGCACTCCTGCATTCACCGGACGTTTTGTTTTTAGACGAACCCACCATCGGGCTCGACGTCATCGCCCAGCACAACATTCAACAGTTCCTCAAGTACTACCAGGAGCAACGCAAGATCACGATCCTCCTGACTAGTCATTACATGAAGGACATTGCCGCGCTCTGTCGGCGCGTTGTCGTAATCACCGACGGTGCGATTAAATTCGATGGCTCGCTCGCTCAAATTCGCGACGACTTCAGCGGGTCAAAAATTTTGCGTTTGCAATTGGCAGATGGCCAGACGGCGGACGGCCTCGAACGTTTCGCACAGGTCGATTCGGTTGTGTTACCCAAAGTGAACTTGCGCTGCCCGCGCGCAGATGTAACCAAAATGCTTGCCAGCATTTTGCAGCAGTACCAAGTGGACGACATTTCGGTCGAAGACCCGCCCTTGGAAGAAGTCATTGCGGCGCTGTTTGCAAAGTCTGCAGCCTAGTTGTTTTCTGAGAAACCTCGGAGAAGCCATGGAAATTCATCGTCGCGCGTCGGTGTGTCGGGCAATCAAATGGTTTAACCGGTAGCCAGCGCGTTCTAGCCGCTATTTTCAGTTTGACATTTCCAATTTGTTGTTTCTCAATCCCCAAAAGTCGCAGACTGCGGGAAATACAAGCTCGAAGGATCTAACTGCTCGCGCTGCGATAGGACAGCAGCGCACGGCCAAACACCCAACGGCTAAAGAGGATGGCACCAACGGTGGCCAGCAACGTAAAACCTGCTAGCGGCCATTCCCATGACGCCCGCGGTGTTAGCGGTTGAGCAAGCAAGCGCGCCGGTACGTTCACGACGACGAGCACTGGAATGACGAACGTAAAAACCAGCCACAGCGGAAACCCCCATCCGCGTGAATAAATCTCCATCGGGTACCGCGAGAAGTTGGTGATATAAAACCAAAAGTCATACAACGTCTGATTGCGGCCTAGCCACACACTGGTTGCCGCTAGGCAAATCATCAGGCTATAAAGAATCGCTGCGCCGCACGCAATGTACAACGGATAGAGCAACAAGATAGCAGGCTCAAATCGCCATGGATTCTCCGCTCGATACGCCAGATTTCCCAGGCTGATCGCTATCAACACGATTCCCAAAAACAGGTTCGCTAGGCTCGACCAACTGACTTTGCGGAACGATATCAGGAATTGTGTATCGATCGGTTTGAGCATCGCGAAATCGAGTCCGCCCGTGCGAATCAATTCGCTAAACTCTTCCGAGTTCGGCATGAAGAAGGTCTGCACGATCGAATTCACAATCCATGTCGTACCCATGAACACGAAGAATTCATATTTGCCCCAACCCGTTTCGCGTCCAATCGAAGAAGTATGTTCAAAGATTAACCAATAGAAGCCAACGTTCATCATTGCCCAAGAGAGGCTTGAGAAGGCTTCGATCACAAAGTTCGCGCGGAACATCATGTCGCGAACCAGTGAGTTCTTTGCAAATGTCAGAAATACGTTCAAGTAGTTTGGATGCTTGCTCCCAGGCGACTCGACGCTAGTTTCACTCGTGCTTGGTATGTGCATCATCCACCAAATCCGCTGTAGCGCTTTAGTCCCCGCGAGTAGAGGATGCGAGCGAGAACAATAAAAAAACACAGCCAAACCGCTTCTAAAGCCATTTCGAACCAGAGCCAATTGGGTTCGACCTTCTCCAGGAATACTGCCGCCGGAAAGTAGGCTAGGTACTTGAATGGCAAGAAATTGACAATTGACCGAAACGGCTCTGGCAACAAGTCGATGGGAAACATATGACCCGATAGAAAAAAGCTCAACAGCATGTAGACAAACAATAGCGAGCTGACTTCCAAAAACCAAAAGCCGATCAACCCGATACACAAGTCGACAAAATAGCCAAGCAAAAATGCCATGACGAGCGACAACACAAAGGCGGTCATGATCTCCGCTGACGGCCAACCTGCGGTAAAAAATCCGCGACACAGATAAAACACGAGCGCGAACGGCAGGGTAGAAACACTGTAGTAAGCCACTTTGTGCGCCACCCGAGTGAGCAGCAGAAATCCGATCATGTCGATCGGCTGTGTGATGAACTTCTTGATCTCGCCATCACGAACTTGCTTGGCCACGTTCGAAGCCAGACCGGGCATGCTCGAAAACGCACGGCCGAGCATCGAAAGCAAATAGTAAGCTACCATGTCGTGAAACGAGTAACCCGACAGTCGACTCGACTCCACCCCACCGGCACCCGCCGCATCGAAAATGGCCCACCACAGAAAAATCTGCGTTATAATTGGCAGAAATCGCATCAGGGTCCCAAGGGCGAAATCGCCGCGATAGGCCAATCGCTCTTCTAATGACGTCCGCAGAATCATCCACCAGCAAGCGAATCGGAATCTGAGCTCGGTTGCGAACATGCGTTAAAGATAAAATCCCGTTGAGTTGACTTTCCGCCGTACAAACTGCAAACTTGCTTGCCAAAGTGCTACCATTCAAGCATTCAGAGCATACCGCCAGACGAAGTAACCGAACAGTGTGCCTCTGGCGCTCTGCGGACGAAATTGGTTTGATTAAGCTCGTCCAAACACCTTTGGGGCGAAACGGAATGTCAGATGCAAACTCCTCCCCGCACTTCCCGCAACCGCAAGTCTCAGGACGTGGGGCTCAGATCAATCCCGGTAGCCGTTTTCTGAAGATTCAGATTCACGAAGACTTGGAGCATGTCGAGTATGATGAAGAGTTTCGGGACCAGAGATTCGTAAGCAAGA
>JAYVHC010000526.1:0-3996 GCA_043771575.1 Planctomycetia bacterium | reverse complement strand
CGGCCATCATTGGCCCAATAGCTTGGCGACAATGGCCCCGCCATCATTACGGCAAATTCTGGAATTGGTTTACCACTCGGATCGATCGCTGAAAGTTGCACTTCACAACCCGCTTTCATGGTTGCTTTCGCGGATTCGGGGCCTAAATTGAAGTGGACAACTTGTTGCACGAAGTCCGTGTGTTGAACCAGAAAAGTCACTAAATTGGTCGTGAGCGGATCGGTGGCCGAGCCGATGTGGACCGGATACTTGATCACGGCTTGTCCCGCTTCGTTGCTCACAACTGTTTTTGGCGGGCCGATCAATTCTTCATTCCAATAACCGTGACCGCCGCCTTCTGCACCGCGCATCGCATACGGATGAACGGTTGCACTGGAGATAGGTTGGTCTTGTTCGTCTACAACTTGAACCACCAATTCAGCCATCTTGGTGAAGTCGATTTCAGACTGCGCCAAGGCCCCGAGGTTGGCTTGCAGAATCAACAGGAAGAAGAGAATGGGTTTCATCTTTTTCACTCCTTTTACGCTAACTCAGCGAACAACCCAAGTTTGTCAGCCGCGAAGGGATAGATTCAAAGCAAATCGCTACTTACTCGCCAACGCTGAAGCTGAGCACCGTCTGCGATTCGAATTGAGCGCCTGGCTTGAGCACCACTGAGGGGAAGCTTGGTTGATTGACCGAGTCGGGAAAGTGCTGAGTCTCAAGGCACAGAGCGCTACGATGCGCGTACGTCTTGCCACCTTTCCCTTGTTGTCCTTTAAGAAAGTTGCCTGAGTAGAACTGAATGCCGGGCTCGGTGGTCATGATGCGCAGACGACGACCAGAGTCTGGGTCAAACAGCGTTGCCGCTGGTCGCATGGGCCTGTCGGCTTCGGGTGCCCGCAAGACAAAATTGTGGTCGTAGCCGATCGTTGGCTTGTCGGTCAATTCATCAATGCGTTTGCCGATTTTTGTCGCTTTGCGGAAATCTAGGTTGGTGCCTTCGACGTTTTCGATCTTACCCGTGGGGATGAGCGTATCGTCCGTCGCAGTGTATTGATCGGCATTGATAGTGAGCATGTGGTTGCCAATGCTGGGCGAACCGTGACCGGCCAGATTGAAGTAGGCGTGGTTGGTCAAGTTAACTGGAGTCGCTCTGTCCGTGGTCGCGAGGTAGCGAACGCTGAGGTTGTTTTTATCCGCGGGGACCAAGTAAGTGACCGTCACCTGGAGTGTGCCGGGATAACCTTCTTCGCCATCGGGACTGGTGTAAGTGAACCTGACACCTTGCCCACGTTCGTTGGTGAACGGCTGGGCATGCCAAAGCACTTTGTCTAGGCTCTTCTTCGCGCCGCCGTGCAAGTGGTTGGGTTCGTTGTTCACGGCCAGCGTGTAGTCTTTGCCATCGAGCGAGAATTTACCTTTGGCAATGCGATTGCAGACGCGGCCAGTGGTGCAGCCGAAATACTGATTGCCATCGGATTCGTAGCCTGTGACGGAATCGAAACCGAGGATGACGTCCTCGAATTTGCCAGTACGATCAGGCGCAAGAAGTTGCACAAGTGTTGCGCCGCGCGTCATGACTTTGGCGGTAAAGCCAGCCTCGTTATTCAGCGTGTAGAGTTCTACGGCTTGGCCATCAGCCATCTTGCCGAACGGCTCACTAGTCGGATCAGCGGCAGCGGCAGGTAAAATGAAGGTGGAAAGCAAAATCGCTGAGAGGAAAAACGAGCGACGCATGTGAAGAATCCTTGGGCTAGTTCGGTAAAGCTGTTAAGAGGATCTGTCCGTGAACAGTTAAGCTATTCCAAACACCCAGCGAAGTCCATCAGTCGGGTGGTTTTGCGGCTAGTACTGCCGCGCGTTTGTCGGCGGAGAACTTCCCTTTGTATGCTCGACGGCAACTCGGCTGGAGGTTCTAATTCGAAGTTCTGCATGCTCGCTGCGCCGCGAGGGCTCGCAGCACCTCGCCTGCGTGAAAACGAATTTGGCGACCCGCCTAGAATGTGCCAAGCTCAGAAGCCTACCTATGCCACAAAGTTTTTGGATCAGCCGGAGCGCACTAGCAGGCGATTTGCAATGCTAAAAGCGGACGTTAACGCGGTTCCGGCTAATGTCCGTAAGCGTAGTTCCAGACTTGAACGCTGCACAAGCATTCGATAAATAAAATCAAAAGTTCTTCTGAAAGAGATTCCATAATGACAACGGCGATTTCCCCTGAAGTTGCAGATCTGGGCCGCAAAGCGAAAGAAAAACTTGATCAACAAACGGTTGAGATGACGCAATGGCACTTTCACGAGTCCACCGGATCACCCTTTTGGCTGGAGCAAAAGCGATCGCTCAACTTTGACCCATTGAAGGATGTAAAGTGCTTTGAAGACCTGAAGAAATTTCCGCTATTCGAGGACGACCTTTTGCGCGGCGGGCCGGTTCGCCGCTGGGTGCCAAAGGGCTTGGAGGGTAGACCGACCTACGTTTTCGAAACTGGCGGAACTACCGGCGTGCCCAAGAGCCGCGTGGTGATCGACGACTTTCGGATTGATTACGAAATGTTCAGCGACACCTTGCCCGACCAGTACTTTCCTCGCGGTGCAAATTGGTTGATGCTCGGGCCGTCGGGTCCGCGTCGCCTGCGGCTGGCTGTAGAACACCTGTGCCAGCACCGGGGTGGAATCTGTTTTTGTATCGACCTCGATCCTCGCTGGGTGATCAAACTGATCAAAAAGGGATGGATGGAGCATCTGGAAGCCTACAAAAAACACTGCATCGACCAAGCGATCACGATTCTGACCGCTGGGCACGACATCAAGTGCATGTTCACTACGCCCAAGTTGCTCGAATCGCTGGCTTATGGACTGGCAGAGAAAGGAACGAGCATCCAAGAGATAGGCATCACAGGCATTTTCTCTGGAGGAACCGAGTTCACACCGCAATGGACGCGGTTCTGCGTTGAGGAGTTGCTGGGTGGGCCGGTCGAGGACGGTGGAGTTTACATGACTCCCACTTATGGTAACACGCTGATGGGTTTGGCCTGTAGCAAACCGATTTCGGCTGAGGATGAATACAAGATTTCGTATTACGCTCCACAGCCGCGAGCGGTGGTGGAAGTGGTCGACTTCGAAGATCACACCCAAGTTGTTCCGTATGGTGGAACAGGTCGTGTCAAGTTGTACACAATGACCAAAGAGTTTTTCATTCCCGGGTTCTTGGAACGCGACGAGGGCGAGCGCGAATTGCCATTCATCAAGTACCCTTGGGATGGGGTGAGCGGCGTGCGTCCGTACCACGCAATCGCTTCGCAAACGACGGTCGGCGTGTACTAGGGCACACTAGCAGCGTCTGCCAAGTGGTGGACGCGACTCGCGTCTTATTGCCTGCTGTATTTATGTAGTTCAAATCTCTGGTTTAAAGGTACTTTTTCGTGCTCACGTTATCCGCTCTTCGTTGGGGAAAGCCTTATAAATCGCTCGAAGCCCAGGAAGTGGTGCACTTTGACACAGGTGAGCCGATAGCGAAAATCGGCAATGTTAACGGCGGAATGCTGCAACTGGACATGAAGCATGCTCCCAGGGCTCGAGCCGTTTTGCGCGAGATTCCGCCCAGCGATCTGCTGGAGCGCTGCAAAAAAGCAGCAGATTTATTCGAAAACGGAGATTTGCCCGTCGGCGACGGAATTCAGTCGGTCGACGACTTCATCCACCAGCAATCGGCCAGCACCGGTCTGCCGGAGCATATGTGCCGGTCGAATATGAAAAAAAATTCGTTCGTGCTCGCGAACATGGACAAGATCCTGGCCGCGCTGACTCGCGGTTTGGATCTGAATATCTTTACCAGGGGACATGGTGAGGAAGGCCGCGGCGTTACGGTCAGTTACCAATGCCAATCGCCAGTTCTGGGAGCCGTCTTGCCGAACAATTCGCCCGGTGTTCACACTCTATGGCTGCCCGCGATTCCCCTGCAAGTCGGTTTGTTGCTGAAGCCAGGCAGCCAAGAACCGTGGACGCCGTACCGCATGGC
>JAYVHC010000525.1:0-3557 GCA_043771575.1 Planctomycetia bacterium | reverse complement strand
GACAAATTGCACATTCGCCCGGATCCAGTCGGACACTCTACCGTCAGCGTATCGCCGTAGAACGTGTAGTAAGTCCGCAGCGACTCGATCAGTAGATAGTTGATCGGGAACCATACCGGACCGCGCCAATTGCTATTGCCGCCGAACATGTAAGTATCGCTTTCGCCGGGCACATAGTGAACTTCCAGATTCTCGCTATCGCAGTTCATTACAAAGGGTTCTTCGCGGTGCTTAGCCGAAAGCGAACGGATCCCGTAGGGTGAAAGAAACTCGTTCTCATCTAACATGATTCGCAACATGCGTTTTAGCCGCTCCAAGTTTGGCAGCGCCAACAACCGCAAACCGTAGTCGCCGTCTGGACAGACCCGATTCAAGTAGGACATTTGTTTCGCCATGTCGGTGCGGTTGTTCAAGTACCATTGCGTTCGCTTCTTGAAACCGGGCAGTCGGTCGATCTGCCGCTCATCCAACACCACCGGAGTGCACAGTGGAATTAAGCCCACCAACGAACGCACTTTCAGCGGCGTCAAGCTGCCGCCCGACAACAAGTGGTCATAGTAAAACCCATCCTCCTCATCCCACAGTCCCATCCCATGCAACGCATTCGTCGCATTCGCAATCGCCATATAATGCTCTAAGAACTTGCTCGCCATATCAGCGTAGGCCGCGCTATCTTCCGCCAGTTCAAGTGCAATTTGCAACATGTGACCGCAATAGAACGCCATCCAAGCCGTCGCATCCGCTTGGTGCAATGCGCCTCCACCGGGCAGCGGCTTGCTGCGATCAAACACTCCAATGTTATCCAGCCCCAAGAAGCCGCCACTGAAAATATGGTGCCCCTCCAAGTCTTTGCGATTCACCCACCAAGTAAAATTGATTAGCAATTTTTGAAATGTTCGCGCTAAGAACTCTCGATCGCGCCCGCCCTTGGGACCACTCATCAGATACGTATTCCAGCATGCCCAGGCATGCACCGGCGGATTCACATCCGAAAGCGCCCATTCATAAGCTGGTAACTCACCGTTCGGATGCATGTACCATTCGCGTAAAAATAATATCAATTGCCCTTTCGCAAAGTTCGGGTCGATCCTGGCCATCGGCAACATGTGAAAAGCCAAGTCCCACGCCGCATACCACGGATACTCCCATTTATCTGGCATACTGATGATGTCACGATTGAACAAATGCCGCCAATCATGATTGCGACCATCGGCCCGCGACTCACTGACCGGCAGGCTCGCACTATCCCCGTCCAGCCAAGCGTCGACCACATAGTGATAAAACTGCTTGGTCCACAGCAGCCCAGCGTAAGCTTGCCGCGACACCAACTTCTGTTCGGCAGTCAAGTTCTGCGGAATGCACTTGTCGTAAAACGCGTCCGCTTCTGACTTTCGCATCGCAAAAATCTGGTCAAAGGCGGCCCCAAACCAAGTTCGCGGAGCTTGATTGGCACTGCACATTCGCGCTCGAATCGTAACGCTCTGCCCACCCGGAATCAAATGGATCGAATGCGCGGCAACTTTGGTTCCCACTTGTTTTGTATCAACCGCTTGCACTTGCCCTTCCACGGCGAAGCTGTGAAACGCATCTTTAAAAAAACTCTCGCCGGTTGTCGGTATCCTGGGATGCCGCTTGGGGTTAGTTTCGTTATCCGTAAACAAATAGGCCGGTATCTTACCGTCCGAACTGACATCGCTACGCATCATCCACTTGTCAAGTGTCGCGTGCATCGCCACGAGCGAATCATCTTGCCTGCGCATCGTGGGCTTTGGGGCGCAACCTTCGTGCGTACAATCCCAAGTCCAAGTGTTGCGAAACCACCACTGAGGCAAGACGTGAATCGCCGCCGGCTGAGCACTGCGATTATGAATCGTCGCTTGAATCAAGATGTCATCCGGTGAGTTCTTCGCATACTCGATGACGCAATCAAAGTAATTCTGGTGATCGAACACACCCAGATCACGTAGCTCAAATTCAGGCTGCTGACGATTGCGTCGGCGATTCTCGTTCGTCAGTTGCTCGTACGGGAATTTGCACTGCGGATACTTGTACACGGCTTTCATGTACGAATAAGTCGGTGTCGCGTCGACATAGAAGTAAGCCTCCTTGACGTCCTCGCCATGATTCCCTTCAGGGCCGCTCAACCCAAACAGACGCTCTTTGAGAATATCATCTCGTGTGTTCCAAAATGCGAAGGAGAAACAGAGCCGACACTCGCGATCGCAGATGCCGAGCAAACCATCCTCGCCCCAACGATACGCCCGGCTGCGCGCGTGATCGTGCGGAAAGTAATCCCATGCTTCCTGGTTCTGCGAATAGTCCTCGCGCACCGTCCCCCACTGGCGTTCGGATAAATAGGAACCCCAGCGCTGCCAATTCTCCGCGCGATTGTTCGAAGCCACCAACCGCAATTCTTCAGGCGTTAGATCAAACGACAAAGCAAAACCTCCAACGAAACTCGCCGCCCTAACGTTGATTGCTCAGCGTGAATGGGCAATTACCGGTAACAGGTGCATTGCCGTTGGATGAACCACTAACCATGCACGAACACAACTTCGAAACCCGCGGCTAGCGCCGACGGCTCACGCTGATTCATCGCTGAGGCACGAAGTAGCTTATGCTCCACTCTTCACCCGCGACCCCAATCTCTCCGCCAACCGTAGCAAGGTCTTACTGGCATCCCCTTCCGCCAATTTGGCCTGGATGATGTGCATCTGCGAACGGTCCTTCCATGCCTCAGTTAAAGCCTCCGCAAACTCGCCTTCGGTCGTAACCAAGTAGCCCTTACCGCCACCGTACACCGCAGGCAATTTATAATAGCTCCAAGGATTGATCTCGTTGTATTTCCATTCGCCCTCCTGGAGGAACCGTTCAGTGCCGTAACCGTGGTTATCGAGCACAATCAAGATCGGCGAGAAACCCTGCGTTACGATACTTGACAGTTCATTGCCCGTCATTTGAAAGGCTCCATCACCACAGATCGCCAGCACCCGATCATTAGGCCTAGCGACACAAGCCCCCAAAGCCGCTGGCACCGCAAACCCCATCGACGTGTAATACGCGGGACTGAGGAATTCCGTCCGTTCGTGAATCACCAACTCTGTTGCCGCGAACAAAGAGTCGCCAATGTCTGCAATCACAATCGTGCTGTCATCGAGATAATCATTGATAACATGCATCATGCGGCTGACACGCAATTCACTTTCCGGCTGCATCTCAAAGTCCGGTTCGCTCGACTCGCGCAAGCACTCGGGAATTTCGCGAACTCTTGGCGTCGGATTGCTCTTGATTAATCCATCCAGGAATGCGTTCAGTGGAATGCCATGGTAGAAGTGGTGCGAGATCTGCAACTGCTCGCTGGTCACATAAATACATTTCGGCAAATCCAACTTGGCCGTGTAAATCCCCAGGTTGATATCCGTCATGAACGTCCCGAGCAACAGCACGCAATCGCTCTCTTCCACGAACTGCGTCACCTCAGCGCGGCCCATGGCTCCCTCATACAGTCCGATGTACAGCGGATGTTTTTCACGAATCACACTTTTCCCCAGCAGCGT
>JAYVHC010000524.1:0-4224 GCA_043771575.1 Planctomycetia bacterium | reverse complement strand
AACGGAATCTACTTGACGGTTGTGACTTGGACACAGCATTTCACGGGCGAAGTCTACGAAGATCTGTTTTACCAATACATGTTTCTGGCGCATCTCGTGCTGGGTGTGATTTTGATCGCGCCGGTAGTCGTGTTTGGTTTCGTTCACATGTGGTTGGCTAGAAATCGTCGCAACCGACGCGCGGTTCGAATCGGCTATGCGCTGTTTGTAATTTCTATCGTGGTGTTGATATCGGGTGTTTTGCTCACTCGCCAGTTTGGTTTCGATCTTAAACAACCTTGGGCGCGATCGATCGTCTACTGGGCTCATATTGTTGCCCCACTGGCGGCGATTTGGTTGTATTGGTTGCATCGATTGGTTGGTCCACGCATCAAATGGTATGTCGGTGGTCGCATTGCGCTGGCGACGGTGGCCGTGGTCGGCATCATGATCTACTTTCAGTTTCAAGACCCGCGGCGCTGGAATGTGGCTGGTCCGAAAGAAGGCGATAAGTACTTTCAGCCATCGTTGGCTCGCACATCGACCGGCAACTGGATTCCGGCTAAGTCGTTGATGAACGACGACTATTGCACGCGCTGTCATCAAGACATTTACAACAATTGGTTCCACAGCGCGCATCACTTCAGTTCGTTCAACAATCCAGCTTATCTTTATGCGGTCCGTGAAACTCGCAAGAAAGTGCTCGAACGGGACGGGACGGTGCAAGCTTCTCGCTGGTGTGCGGGTTGCCACGACGTGGTCCCGTTTTTTTCCGGCGCGTTTGATAATCCGAACTATGACGATGTGAACGACCCTACGTCGCAGGCGGGTATTACCTGTACCGCCTGCCACGCGATCACTCACATCAATAGTACTCGCGGCAATGCGGATTATGTGATCGAAGAACCCATCCAATATCCGTTCACGTTCAGCGAGAATCCGGTTTTGCAAAAGGTCAACGAGTTGCTGGTTAAAGCCAAGCCGGGTTTTCACAAGCAGACTTTCCTCAAGCCACTGCATAAGTCGGCGGAGTTCTGTAGCACCTGTCACAAAGTGCATTTACCGAAGGAATTGACTGCGTACAAAGACTTTCTGCGTGGCCAGAATCACTATGACAGTTATCTATTAAGCGGTGTTTCAGGGCACGGCGCGTCGAGCTTTTACTATCCGCCGGTCGCTCAGGAAAACTGCAACGGTTGTCACATGCCACAAGTCGCATCGAACGACTTTGGTGCGAAGTTTTCGAATGACCTGAAAAAACTGGCCGTTCATGATCACTTTTTCCCGGGCGCCAACACGGCGTTGCCTTATTGGCGCGGCGATGATGAGAAATGGGTGGAGTACGCGAAGAAATTGCTGAAAGACTCGACGCGAATCGACATCTTCGGTGTTCGCAAGGGGGGCAAAATCGATGGCGAATTAGTAGCTCCCATCGGACCGGAGTATCCAGTGCTCGAAGCCGGCCAACATTACTTAGTTGAAACCGTAGTGAGGACGCTGAAGCTCGGGCACCTGTTGACACAAGGTACAGTTGATTCGAATGAGTTGTGGGTGGAGTTGACGGCCAAGAGCGGTAATAGAGTAATCGGCATTAGCGGCGGTATGGCGGAGGCTGGCGAAGTGGATCCTTGGTCGCACTTCATCAACGTGTTTATGCTCGATCGCCATGGCAACCGAGTGGCGCGCCGCAACGCTCAGGACATCTTTGTACCGCTGTACAATCATCAGGTCCCACCCGGTGCAGGCCAAACGATACACTATGCGTTGCAACTGCCCGAAGATTTAGAGCAGCCGCTCGAAGTGACGGCGAAACTCAAGTATCGCAAATTCGACAAGGGCTACATCGATTTCATGAATGGGGCGTACAAGCCAGGCGATAATTCGTTTGCGAATCGAGGCGCAGCGGGGACGACTAAAAATGAACTACCCATTACCGTTATGGCGCAGGATACTGTAGTGTTCGAGATTCGCAAGCAGAACGGCGAGCTGATTGCTGTGGATCGAGCGAAGTTAGCCAAACGAGAGCCGCCGATTGTGTGGCAACGCTGGAATGACTACGGCATTGGCATGCTGTTGATGGGCAATTCGCAGTTGCGGCAAGCGGCGGGTGCGTTTCGTGAGGTCGAGAAACTGGGACGTTATGATGGTCCGTTGAATTTGGCGCGCGTCATGTTTGCTGAAGGCGACTTGGATGGAGCCACCGTGGCCCTAGGTCGCGCGGCGACGATGGATCCCAAGCCGCCGGCATGGACGATGGCTTGGTTGAGCGGTGAAGTGAGTCGCCAGCAAGGCTTCTTAGACGATGCGGTAAATAGTTTCCGCAGCGTTCTCACTGACAAATCGCAGGAACTTCGCGATCGCAAGTTTGATTTCAGCTTTGATTTCCGAGTGCGAAACTCGCTTGGCCTAACCTTACTGGATTTGGCAGAGGTCGCCGAATCTCGCGGTCAGGCAGAACGCATGCAGCAGCTGATCGAAGAGGCTCGAGGCGAGTTTGAAAAAACGTTATTGGTCGATAGCGAAGATGTGACGGCCCATGCGAATTTGGCGGCGATTTACAAGCGACTTGGGAATACAGAAAAAGCTGAGTTTCACGGCAAGTCGCATATGCGTTACAAACCGGATGACAATGCGGCGGATGTCGCTCGCCCGGGCGCTCGCCGCAAATATCCAGCCGCAGATCACGCGGCGGAGTCATTGGTGATCTATTGGCTGCATCGGCCAGGCGCCCATCAATTGCCCGCCGAAGCGGCTAGCGAACCACCCGAGCAATTCTCCCCACTTGATTCTGGCAAGCCGAACGTGGATGAACCACGCGATGATTTTGGCGTGCCGTTAGATCAAGTTACGATCCGAAATGTGGAATCAACGGAATTCAAGACACCGGATATACGCGAGGCTATCGTCAATGAGTAAGTCCAAGAGGATTGTCGCCGAACTTGAAGCGGATGATCGAGAGGATGTGCAAGACGACGCGATCATCGGCAAGGCGCTCGTCGGTTCCCTATTCGTGCTTGCGTTTGTGGGCCTGATTGCGGGCGGGGTCGCGCTGGCGATTTACTTGCGAAAGCCCGTTGTTGAAGATCGCAAGACCGAAGTTGCGTTGCCGCAGCCGAGAGCTGTGGAGCAAGTTGCACTGCCGAAAATTCCATTGACGGACATCACCACCGAGGCCGGCATCGATTGGAAGCATGTAAATGGTATGGAAGGCGAAAAACTGTTGCCGGAAACGATGGGCGGTGGGGTGGCGGTATTCGACTTTGATCGCGATGGGGATAACGATTTGCTGTTCGTGGGTGGAACCAGTTGGCCGTGGGCGAAGAACCCAATTGCCGATGCACGCTCGCTCTGTCTGTATCGCAACGATGGTTCGGGGAAGTTCACAGACGTCACTGCGGAAGTTGGACTTAAAAAGAATTTCTATGGATGCGCGCCTGCTGTCGGTGATTTTGATAACGATGGTTGGCCCGATCTGTATGTGACGGCTGTCGGCAAGAACTTGTTATTCAAGAACACCGACGGCAAATTCGTTGAGATCAGCGAGAGTGCAGGAGTTGCAGGCGACGAAGCGGCCTGGAGTAGCGGCGCCGTTTGGTTCGACTTTGACAATGATGGTAAACTCGATCTGTTCGTTTGTGACTACGTGCTATGGTCGCGAGAGTTGGATTTGTCACTGGGGTTTTCGTTGACGGGATTGGGCCGAGCGTTTGGACAGCCGACTTCATTCACCGGTACGCAATCGCATTTATATCACAACGAGGGCGATGGCAAGTTCAAAGATGTGTCGAAGGAGATGGGCATTCAGGTGGCGAATCCCGACACGCAAGTGCCAGTCGGTAAGGGACTGGGTGTGGCGGCTGTTGATGTCAATCGCGATGGCTGGATGGACCTAGTCGTGGCCAATGACACAGTTCAAAATTTCCTGTTTATCAATCGCGATGGAAAGGCCTTTCAAGAGTCTGGAATTCCAATGGGCATTGCCTTCGATCGCGCTGGAAATTCAACCGGTGCGATGGGGCTCGATTGCGGTTTCTTACGCAACGATGATTCCTTGGCAATTGCTATCGGCAACTTTGCAAACGAGCCATCATCGCTTTACATTTCGCGAGGCCCCGATCAACCGTTTTTCGATGCGGCGATGGCGAGCGGTTTAGGACCGATGAGCCGCTTGAGTCTGACTTTCGGCATGTTCTTCGCAGATCTCGATTTGGATGGGCGACTAGATATCGTTTGTTCGAACGGACA
>JAYVHC010000523.1:0-5245 GCA_043771575.1 Planctomycetia bacterium | reverse complement strand
TTTGGAGAAGATGCAACGGCCGATATGCTGCGTGGAGCCAACCTAACATGAAAGCAACTCATTCCGACACATGCCCTTCCGTTGAACAACTCGTCGACTGCCTCGATCCAGTCTCCGAAGCCGCCGCAGTCGTGACGAAGCACTTGGAGCGGTGCGACACTTGCCGACAAACGCTGAGCTTTCTCGCGGGCGGGCCCCAGTGGTGGGACGAAGCGGAGAATTTCCTGTCCGCTGAGTCCATCGAGTCGACCGAAGCATCCGCCATCGAATCGCGCGTGACTCAGCGTATCTGCGCGCTGACAGGCCATCAAGCGACCGGGGTCGTAGATCAACTAACCGATCAAGAATCGCACCAGTTAAAGCAAATGCTCGCGCCGCCGAGTCATCCCGAGTTGTTGGGTCGCATCAACAGGTACGAACTCGAGCAACTCGTCGGTCGCGGTGGAATGGGTTTGGTCTTTCGCGCTTACGATACCGAATTGAATCGCACCGTAGCCATAAAGATTCTTGCGCTGCATTTGATCGCCATCGGTTCGGCGCGTGAGCGGTTCATACGTGAAGCCCGCGCTGTGGCGTCGCTGTCGCATCCACACATTGTGCCCATGTACGACGTAGTGACCGATGGCCAAGTTCCCGCACTGGTGATGCAATTCATCGCCGGCGAAACGTTGCAACGTCGGATTTCGCAGCGAGGTGCCATGTCAGTGGAAGATGTTCTGCAAATCGGCATCCAATTAGCCGACGCGCTGTCGCTGGCTCACCGTCATGGATTGGTTCATCGCGATATCAAGCCTGGCAATGTACTATTGGAAGCCGATGGTTCGCGTGCCTTGCTGTCCGATTTTGGTTTGGTTCGCGCTCTCGATGACGCGACGCTAACCCACAGTGGCTTTCTAGCCGGGACGCCCGATTACATGTCGCCCGAGCAGGCTCGCGGTCGCAGCGTCGATGAGCGCAGCGATCTCTTCTCGCTGGGCAGTGTGCTATACACGATGTTGGTCGGTCACCCACCGTTTCGTGCCCCCGAACCGATGGCGGTCTTGAATCGCATTTGTCATGAACGTCATCGGCCAGCTTGTGCCGCCGAACCTCGCGTGCCGCTTGAAGTCTCGCAGCTGATCGATCGTCTGTTAACTAAAGACCCCAAACACAGGATCGCCTCCGCCGAGTTGGTCTGCAATCACCTGCGCGATTTAGCCAAATCGCCGCGCCGCTTGCTAGCCGGTCGTCCTTGGTTCGAATCTCGCACTCGCAAACTTGTACTCGTATTGGGAACGTTAACTTGCATTGCGATCTTAGCAACCTGCGCTCCCATTGTTCGCCAGTGGACGAAGGCTGGCGCTCGATCCAAGCAATCGTTCATCCGCTCCGATAACGCAGGGAACTCGACCCCCTCAGCGCCTACATCCCTGGTGACCGACAATCTGAATGCTACCGCTTTGGCTTACTCGTTCGTCGAGTTGCAGATGATCGATCGGCTACTAAGTCAATTGAATAGCAGCTTACAGAATCTGCAAGCGTTGTCCGCCAAAAACTTAACGCTCGATGAAATCAAACCGTTCGAGCCGCTCGACACGGAACTTCGAATGCTCGAGCAGGAAATGTGCTCGCTAGAGACCTACCTCGACTTGCAACCGCCGTGAGAGCTCTTCAATCCCTCGACGACTAAATACCTCGATTCAAAAAAAACCACTCGGAGAACTTCAGATGACCAAACACATGTTTGCACATGCCGCGCTACTTTCCATTGTGGTTTGTAGTTTTGCTCAACCTGCGAACAGCCAACCGCCCCAACCGCCCTCGGGTGGCGAACTGTTAAGCGATCCTTTCCTCCAGCCCGCGACGACATCATACCCAGGGGCCGGAAGCGAATTCATCTTGGACGGAGTCTCACTTACCGCCAGCCGAGTTCGATCCTATACAGTGAGCGTAAGTACGCTTCAAATCCAACCATTGAACCAAGTCGGTGGCATGGGGGACGGTCCGGGAGGCATGATGTCGGGAATGGCTGGTGGCATGGGCGGGGGCAGGATGGGCATGCGCGGGGGGGGCGGCATGGGCGGCATGGACAGTGGCAGGGACAGTGGCATGGGGATGGATTCAAGCATGGGTGAAATGTCCGATATGCGCGTCGTCATCGCTTTCATCATGGACCATGAGCAAATTGCAGGTCGAACTCGCATCGAAGTCATCGCTCCTCAGGGCTCTCAGGGAAACTATGTTCGCTTGGAGGCACTGTCAGCAGCCCGACCGTCGAAGTCAAAAACGGAAAAGAAAGCGTCGCTGGTGTGGTCGCCCGCAACAGCCAAACTGATCAAGGACACCATCAGTTTGAAGATATGGAAAGAAGACGCCATCAAAACTCTGAAAGCCGAAGAGGGCAAAGGCGAACAAGCCGCCGCGAGTGAAAAGTTACTTAAGGCAGTACTCAGCGAGGAGTACGATGCGCAGCTCGCGCGCCAGCAATTTGAACTCGCCCGGCTTCAAGAGCGGCTCACACGTATTCACGAAGAATTCACTCGCCGCCAACAAGCCAAAGACCGAGTCATCGATGTCCAGTTAGGTAAAATCATCCTCGAAGCCCAAGGCATCCTCGGCGACAACCAGTAAACGGAATTTGAGGGCAATGCTTCGTCACAATTTGATTTTGGGTGGCACGCTCTGAGGCTTTGCGAAGGGCGTGGCTGGTTCCGTGGTAGATTACGTCGGATCGCTGCCGATTGAGCACAGTTGAACCACGCCCTTCGAGGCTCGCATTATCGCCTTATCAGGGCGTGCCACCCAATGTTCTCTGAATGATTAAGGCTAACGGCGTAGCGTGCCACCCGTCTGCTCGCCACGACGGGTTGCCAGAATTGGGGTTTCAGCCTATCGTGCTGGTGTACTGCGATTCTTGCGCACCCACAAAAATCCCCTTCGATACAGGAGCCCATGCCCATGGCTTTTACGCTTCCAGCTCTCCCTTATGCGCTCGATGCGCTCGAGCCACACATCGATGCGAAGACGATGGAAATCCATCACGGCAAACATCACCAGGCTTATATCACCAACGTGAATAACGCCCTCGCGGGCAGTCCGTTGGAGAGCAAAACGGTCGAGGCATTGATTGCTGACCTGAGCGTTGTTCCAGACGACAAGCGGACGGTGGTCCGCAATAACGCTGGTGGGCACGCTAATCACTCATTGTTCTGGACCGTGATTGGGCCGGGCAAAGGCGGTGCGCCGAGCGGCGCATTGGCTTCGTCGATCGATTCGACATTCGGTTCATTTGACAAGTTTAAAGAACTGTTCACCGCTGCCGCGACAACTCGCTTTGGTAGCGGTTGGGCTTGGCTGGTCATTGAAGGTGGGAAACTGTCGATAGGTTCCACTGCGAATCAGGACAGCCCATTAATGGGGAAAGCGATCGCGGGCATCAGTGGCACTCCGCTGCTTGGCTTGGACGTCTGGGAGCATGCTTATTATCTGCATTATCAGAATCGGCGCCCTGATTACATTAAGGCGTTCTGGAATGTGGTGAACTGGGACGTGGTTGCTGAGCGATTGCACATTGCTCACTAGCTAGTAGATGCTCGCGTCTATGAGGCGAGTAATGCGAGCCTTGCAGGGCATGGTTAATATAGTCAAGAATCAAATGCTAAAATCGCGCCCGTTGAAGACTTAAGGACATGCCACCTTAAACCCTCAAGCCTGCCTAGTTGGCGGTGAACGTTAGAAGTATTAGATTGCAGGCTGTGAAGAATTTGAATTGAACCTCTCGCAGAGCAGCAACGCATGAGCCTTGAGGCAGTGGATATAGATGGCGTTCGACTACGGTTGGCTTCGCCGCTGACAAATCGGGCAGAATGGATCGGGCAGCGCGAGGTTCTAAAGCAGTTGCTCGCATGCTGGTTAGTCGTCGACGAAAGCGACTTGCCGCTTACGCCTCGGTTGGTGGGCGTCCCGGGTATTGGCAAGACCGCGCTGGCCATGGCTGCCGCTGCTGAACGCAAACAGGATCTGTATGTTTTCCAATGTACGGCCGACACTCGGCCAGAAGACTTGCTGGTCACGCCTGTGCTCAGCCAGAGTGGTACGATCGCTTATCACGCTTCGCCGCTGGTAACCGCCATGATTCGCGGCGCTGTATGCGTGCTCGACGAAGGCAATCGCATGAATGAAAAGTCATGGGCCAGTTTGGCCCCGCTGTTCGATCAGCGACGATATACCGAGTCGATCGTGGCGGGCATCGTGATTCACGCGCACCGCAATTTTCGCTGTGCTGTAACGATGAATCAAGACGATTCGACCTATGAGATTCCAGATTACATTCTCAGCCGCCTGCAACCGACCCTTCCGCTCGGGTTTCCCAATCGGCAAGATGAATTGGCGATTCTGCAATACCACCTTCCGTTCGCCGAGTCTGACATGTTGGCGATGACCGTAGAGTTTCTACAGCGATCACACGAATTACAATTGGACTTTTCGGCGCGCGATGGTTTGAATTTGTTGCGATTCGCGCTCAAACGGTTGGCTCAAGATCCCTCGCATCCCGTTGCCAAAGACATCGCTTGGCGCGAAGCACTCGAGTTATGTTTGGGCGACGATGCGTTTGACCTTGAAGTGCTGGCGGAACGTAAACGGCGCAGCATGGGGGCTGAAATGATGCCGCTGGGCCTAGGTGATTTCTTCTTCGATCCCGACGATCCGCTGCATCCAGATTTGGATGGGGATGAGGATGATGATTAGCGAATTTATGAACTCAATGGAAATTAACTTCAAAAAAATCCGCGTCATGACGCTCGACGCACCCTCTGTAGAAGCCAAAACGTCGCGAATAAATGACCGTTGAAATACTAAAAAATACCCACCCTTGGCCTGAACTGCTCCAAGGCGGCGAGTACCCACAATTGAATGGACATAGCCAGGCGTGGTTAGAAGCGATCTGCAAGGGCCTGAGACACAAGCCCTTTGTTTTGATTCACCGCGACACTCATGGCGTCGCCAACGGAATTCTGCCACTGGTTTTGGTGCAGAGCTTGTTGTTTGGCAAATTTCTCGTCAGCTTACCGTATCTCAATACCGGCGGCCCTTGGGCCAGCGATCAGTCCGTTGCGTCCGGACTGGTAACGCGCGCTTGCGAATTGGCTGATGAGCATGACGTTCGGTACCTTGAACTACGTTTAGAGCATCCCATCGCACATCCACGACTCACCGTTTGTCGTACCGACAAGGTGCACATGCGCCTCGGTTTGCCAGCTTCGGA
>JAYVHC010000522.1:0-8774 GCA_043771575.1 Planctomycetia bacterium | reverse complement strand
TAAATTGCCCAAAATCAACTAGCGATTACATGAACAACATGCTGTACACCAATGACCCGAACCAAGCTGGCGACGGCGTGAACTTTAACCAGCCCAATGAGTCTCCGCGGCACGACATTTTGCTTGTTTTCTGGAGATGGAAGTGGTTGCCAATCGTGGGGAGTGTGCTCGGAATGGCCATGGGAGTGCTGAACTTCATGCGTCAAAAACCCGCATTCGAATCGGCGGCACTGATTCAAGTGGTCTACCCTAACGCCGAAGCCGCTGGGTTGCACGCGGTCGGTAACGGCTCTGAAATGATTCGAGGTCAGTCACGGCTCGACGAGTCGCGCATCATCATGAGTGAACGCGTCATCGATATGGCCATTCAGTTAAGCGCTTTGCTCGAGCATCCCAAGCTATCCCAAATGTCAGCGGTTGAACTGCGAAATTGGATCAAGTCGCCAGAGCGCCTGACGGTTGCACCAGCTGGGCGGGACGCGAGTACTGCACTGATCGAAATTCGATTCAAGAGCACTGATTCCGAAGTCTGCCAAAGAGTTGTTGATGCCGTCATCGCGGGCTACGACCGATATTTGACGGAGGCTTACCGAAAGCTGGGTAATGAAGTGGTGGAGGTGGTTACCAAGGCTCAAGACCAACTTAGAAAATCGTATGAAGAAATCGCAAAGAAGAACGCTGAATTTCGACAGAACGCTCCGCTGGTTTGGTTGGGCGATGAAGGAAAGAATCACTTTTCCGAGCATTGCATTGAAATTAAAAAATCGATCAATGAAATTGAGATCGAAGATCGCAAGCTGCAGTCACTGGTATCCCACATCCAAGCCGTTGAAAAACAAGGCCGTCCAGTCGAAGCAATTCTGCACATGCTCAACTCCAATCCGCTACTGAACAGTTTTCTCGTCCGACAAGATCAGTCAGACCCAAGTTCGTCAATATTGGAGAGTCGGCCACTGCCCTATTCCACCGCCGACCGGCGTGCCGATCTGATCGAACTGCAAATCAAGGAGCAGGAACTGCTAAACTCGGTGGGTGAGGGTCACCCGGCCGTAGCGTCCACGCGCCTGCGTATCGAGCTGATCAACAAACAAATTGTCGCTATGGCCGATGCGGACAAACGCACCGCGACGGAGAATCAACTTGAACCTGTGGATCCTGAAAAGAAACTAAATTTCTGGAAAGCAGCGATGCAGGATCGAATGGCCGCCCTCAAATTGCAACGATCGTCGCTGCAGAGTCTGGCAGACGAATACGAACGCAAATCAAAAGAGCTCGGCGAGTATTTAAGTCAGCACAGTTTGTTGAACAAAGAGTTAGCATCCGCTCAATCGCTGCTGGACAATTACACTAACACTCTCAATCGAATTCAGATTCTACCTCAGGGCAGTCAGCTGACATTGCAAACACTTACGCCACCCGCCGCAGGGGCTTTCGTGAGTCCAACGATCATGCCCTACCTGGTAGGTGGGGCGGCCGCTGGTTTTATCGCGCTTGCCGGATTGGCCTTGCTGCTTGATTTTGCCGACAAGAGTTTTCGTAGTCCCGATGAAATATCCCAAGCACTAGGTTATCCTGTACTGGGCCACGTGCCTCAATTGAAATCGAAAAGCGGCTATGAGAAATCGACCGGTTCCGCCGACTCGACGCTTTGCACTCTTTTGGGTCCAAATGCGTTCGGCAGCGAAGCGTTCCGTTCTTTACGCACAGGCTTGTACTTCCGCGAAGCGGAATCTGACAATCGCGTCATACAGATCACCAGTCCGGTACCCGGAGACGGTAAATCAACCGTGGCGGCAAACCTCGCGATTAGTATTGCACAGTCTGGTCGCACGGTCTTGTTAATTGATGCCGATTTGCGACGCCCTCGAATTTGTAAGTTGTTCGGTAGGCAAAATGAGTTGGGGTTGGCGGATTTGTTGCGCGGTGATTCCACCTTACGCGAAGTCTTGCTTGACGGACCAATTCCGAATCTCACCTTGCTCGCAAGCTGCTTACCGTCAAGTAATCCGGCAGAATTGTTGAGCAGCGTCGCATTTGGTTCGCTGATCGAATCCTTACGCGATAAATTCGAATACCTCATCATTGATACTCCTCCCTTGCTCGCCGTCTCGGACGCTTCTTCTGTGGCGGCACGTGCGGACGCCGTGCTATTGACGGTACGCCTGCGACGCAATTCGAAACCGTTGGCCATGCAAGCCTCGCAAATACTTTTAGAGATGGGTGTGCGTCCTATGGGAATTGTCGTCAACGGTATTACCAACTCGCGCAGTTATGAGTATCGTTACGGGCAATACGGTTACCAAGAAACGGTCGGCACATAATCGCGGACCGACCCAACCCCAACGCAGGGACGCTCGGTTTTGCTTGAACAGCTCGATTCTTCCAAGTGGCTGTTGCTGGTCATTGCAGCCTTTGGAATTGGTTTTTCGAAAAGCGGATTTCAGGGCGTAGGGATGATTCACGTCATCATCTTTGCGTTTGTTTTCGGCGCCCGCGATGCGACTGGAGTCTTGCTTCCGTTGTTAATTGTGGGCGACGTATGCGCCATTTTTTATTTCGGCGCGCAAGCCCAATGGAATCACATTCGTCGCTTATTGCCACCCACCTCATTGGGAGTCATCATCGGCTGGCTACTCATGAAGCAGTTGCCCGAAACCACCTTCAAACCCTTGGTGGGGTCAATCATTTTTTCTCTCATCGGCATTCAAGTCGCGCGGATGTGGCGACCTCACTGGTTCGAGAAGATCCCGCATCAAAAGCCGTTTGCCTGGAGCCTCGGGATACTGGTTGGTATTACCACCATGCTTGCGAACGCAGCGGGTCCAGTGATGGCACTTTACCTACTCGCTGTTAGCTTGCCGAAATGGGAGTTAGTTGGAACGAGCGCCTGGTTCTTTCTCGTGATCAATGTCTTCAAAGTGCCGTTTAGTTACAACATGGGGCTTATCAACTCTGAGTCACTTGCAATCAACGCAGCCTTAGCACCGGCTGTTTTGCCCGGTATGTGGCTCGGAAGGTGGCTGATTCAACGCATTTCGCAGCGAATCTTTGATAGCTTGCTCCTCACGCTGACTGGCATATTTGCGTTGCGGTTGATGGGGCTGTTTTAAACAGGCGACTAGTTGGGCACTCGAAAATACAATGCTTGCTTCAGCAATTATTGCCAACAAACGAGATGGTCAAAGACTCTCGCGGGCGGAAATCGAATTCATGATCGATGGATTTGTGTCCGAGGCGGTGCCGGATTATCAGATGTCAGCCTGGGCGATGGCGGTGCTGTGTCGCGGGATGGACAAGCGGGAAATTTCCGATCTAACCGAGTGTATGTTGAACAGCGGAATTCGCTTGCAGCCCGCCACGGATCGCCCGCGGGTCGATAAACACTCGACCGGTGGACTGGGGGACAAGACTTCATTGATACTTGCTCCTTTGCTCGCATGCTGCGATTTGGATGTGCCTATGTTGAGCGGTCGAGGTCTAGGCATTACGGGCGGCACGCTGGATAAACTGGAGGCGTTTAGTGGCTATCGGTGTGATTTGAATGCGATCGAAATCGGTCAACAACTCAAATCGATCGGCTGTGTGATTACTGGTACCACGCCGGAGATCACTCCAGCAGATCGTAAACTCTATAGCTTGCGAGATGTAACTGCTACGGTGCCCTCAATCGCCTTGATCACGGCCAGCATCATGAGCAAAAAGTTAGCCGAGTCGCTCGACGCGCTGGTGCTGGACGTTAAATTTGGTTCCGGAGCATTCATGCGTAATCGCGATGATGCGGAGCAGTTGGCCGAGTCGCTCGTGAGCACCGGCAACCAAATGCGTGTTCCCACTCAAGCCATCATAAGCGATATGAACCAACCCCTTGGACGGATGGTCGGCAACGCCTGCGAAGTCAACGAGTCGCTGGACATTTTGCGCGGCGCCGGACCAAAAGAGACTCGAGACTTGACCCTCCACTTGAGCGCATCGCTACTTGTCGCCAGCGGCAAAGTCACGCGGACTAAGGACGCGCTGGACCTGCTTGTCGAGAAACTCGATAGCGGCCAGGCGCTGCGGCGCTTTCAACAAATGGTGGAGCACCAATCAGGCAAATTCGTCGATTATCTGCCGCTAGCGAACGAATCCGTTTTCGCAAGTCCCGCCAACGGTCGGCTTATCCAAATCGACGGTCAGCGCATTGGACAAGCCATCATTGAACTTGGCGGCGGTCGACGTAAGTTGAGCGATCGAATCGATCATCAAGTCGGCCTTGAAATGCTCGTTCGGCTCGGTGATATTGTTTCCGTCGGCCAACCACTGATTCGCATTTTCGCTCGTACTACCGCCACTCGCTTCGCTGCCGAGCAGCTTTTACTAAGCGCGCTGAGGATTGGTCATTAACGTCGACGATTGAAGACCGAATTCGCAGTCGAGTGAGTCTTCCCCCGAAGGACTCGCTCGACTGCGGATGATCATCGCGTCAACCTGCTGAGGACGCGATCATGCCAAGCCAGCCCGTTCCTTCGGATCTCTTAGTCCGTCAGCCAGCTTGGCCAGTGCCTCCGTTTCAATTTGCCGAACCCTTTCCCGGGTCAGTCCCAATTCGGTGCCGATTTCTTTCAAGGTATGCGCAGTGCCCTCACCCAAACCAAAGCGTAGCTTAAGTACGGTCGCTTCACGAGTATCGAGTGTGTCGAGCAACTCGAGTACAGTGCTGAGTACGTCGTGGTCCAGCAGTTCCTCATCGGGTGCCTTGAGCCGCTCGTCCATAACCATTTCACCGAGTGACCAACCCGCATCGGTTTGATCGCTTTGTGGCGTACTGTTGTAGACTTGAATCGCTTTTTTGATGATCGGCAATTTCTTGCGAGCCAATCCTAGTACGCGACCAACCTCCTCTTGTGTCGGAGTCCGCCCGAGTTCTTCGGTCAAGCGAGCCGAAGCGCGGCGCCATTTGCTCAGCAATTCGACCATGTATGCCGGGATGCGAATCGTCTTGGCTGAGTTGATGAGCGCGCGTTTGATCGATTGCTTAATCCAATAACTGGCGTAGGTGCTGAAGCGTGTACCCATGTTGGGATCGAAACCCTCGACGGCGCGGAGCAGACCGAGGTTGCCTTCTTCGATCAAATCTTGCAATCCGAGACCCTTGCCGACGTAACCACGAGCGATGTTGACGACCAGACGCAGATTGGCGCGCACCATCCGATCGCGTGCGGGAGCGTCACCTTCAGCAATCAGTTTCGCTAGATCGCGTTCGTCTTGCGCAGTCAACAAGGCGGTTTCATTAATTTCTCGCAGATAGGTCTCGAGGGGCGATTGAGGCGCTGCGTTGGCCTTGGTGGTGCGTCGTCGCGCACTCACTCGCAGTTCTTCTTCCTGCGTGGTGTCGATCTCATCTAGGTGGTCGTTGTGTTCTGACATGAATGATTCGCACTTCAGGATTAGGGAACGAGGTTACGCTCTGCATCGATTCAAATTCAGCACGATGAACGGATTACCATTGGAGCGGCTAAATTCGGTGGATTTTGAATGAGCAGTTACAGGGGGCACTGCGACAAAGATTGATATCGTCGCGCATTGCATGCAAATCGACGCTTTGCAAAACATTGACTGTTATGACGATTTTGACGACCGACGCAGATCTTCGATTCGGGCCACGCTTGTGGTCTATTCAATTCAAATGCACTGTCACACAAGAAGCCCATGCCACAGCAAATTGACATCCTCCTTTTTGAAGCATGTCGGTTTGCATTGCGACCAATTGATAAAATTGCTACAAGCCGTACACGTTGCCGAAAATTCGCAATCAACTTGTTGCAAGCAATGTTCTAAAATCGGAATCAGTCATGCTGAGCTTGCCCAAGATGTTGTTGTCGATTGGATTCATCGGAGCTCTCTGCGTCAGCGGTTGCAGCCTAAGTTCGAATAGATCATTCGGTTGGTTGCATCCAAACAAAGCGAAAGCGCCCGAGGTGACAACCACCGCAGCAGCAGGGACGAAGGCGGCCCAGCCAGAGGCTCTGGCCGTAAAGCAAGCCTCGGCGACACGGGAATTGACTGCCATTCAGCGGGAGTTGCAAGAGTTTCACTCATTTGCGTTTGATATCGATATGGCCGATGTTTCCGGCGGATCTATTCGATTGCAAGACCTGCGCGGAAAAGTCGTCATCGTAGATCTGTGGGGTACTTGGTGCGGTCCATGTCGACGCGTGATTCCCCATTTGGTGAAGTTGCAGAAATCGCATTCGCAAGACGTGCAGGTCATCGGCCTGTGTAACGAACGCACTCAGGACATGCGAGCCGCGACTGCAAGCTTGACTGCTGCGATCGACGAATTCGGAATCAACTATCCGTGCGCGTTGATCGACGACAAAACCGTTCGGAAGGTGCCAAATTTCAGCGGTTATCCCAGCCTGCTATTTATTGATCGCGCTGGAACAGTGCGAATGGTGACAGTCGGCGTCAAACCCCAAGCCTATTGGGATTCGTTGGTGGCTGAGTTGCTGGCGAGTTAGACCAGATTTTGTCGGCAATCCTCTTGTTGAATTCGCTGAGGTAGGCAAAGCTTTACATCGACGCTCGTCGATTACGGAAACCGTCGATTACGGAAACCCTGTGCCGAGCCCTCTTTGGTAAGTCTAAGCGAAACGCAACTATGACAAACTCAATCCTGACTTTTAGCGGTAAAGTTGCCATCGTAACTGGAGCAGCCCGCGGTATCGGTGCTGCTTGCGCTCGCGCTCTTGCGGCGGGCGGGGCACACGTT
Source organism: Planctomycetia bacterium (assembly GCA_043771575.1). Taxonomy (GTDB): domain Bacteria; phylum Planctomycetota; class Planctomycetia; order Pirellulales; family Pirellulaceae; genus Aureliella. Next base: position 2,023 of record JAYVHC010000522.1, on the reverse strand, counting down.
GTCGTCAACGATATCCTTCCACCCGACGAAGTGATGGCCGCGATTCGCGACGCGGGTGGCAGCGTGTCAGCGGGTGTCGCAGATGTGACTGATCGCCAGGCCGTCGATGGCGTCGTCGCGGATACGGTTAAGACGTTTGGTCGTTTGGACATCTTAGTCACCAACGCGGCCTACAGTGACCGCGAGTTATTCTATCGAGCTAATCTGGAGGGCTTTGAGCGGACGATTGACGTCTGTATGTGGGGGCCGTTCAATTTCCTGCGCGCGGCGGCTCTGGCTATGATTGACCAGGGGCAAGGCGGCGCGGTTGTCTGCATCAGTTCTCCGCATGCTTACAAAGCAATTCCTGGCGCGATGGCTTATAACATGGGCAAAGCCGCGCTCGATCAGATGGCTCGTACTGCCGCTTGCGAATTGGCTGAGCATCGCATCCGAGTCAACATTGTGCATCCGGGCTGGACCGATACACCAGGCGAACGCAAGTTCTTTTTCGAAGATGAATTGAAAGCCCGAGGCGGCGAATTGCCTTGGGGACGCTTGGCTCAGCCCGACGAGATCGCTCGCGGAGTTGTCTTTTTGTGCGATCCTGCCAGCGACTATATCAACGGCACCACGATTTCGATCGATGGCGGTGCACTGCTACCGCACGAACAGATGTTTCGAACCAACGAACGACCCGCATAGGTTCGCCCAGCTGCCCTGATTGGTCGCTGCGAGGTACATCGGCTTTAAGTGCTGGCGCAGTCGGGAGGATTTGCTTAGGCTATATTGCCACTTACGTGAAGTCGAAAAACTTCCCGTTGGGTTTCGCGTCGAGTTTGTGCAACGGATGGGCAGATGTCTACATTGATGGTTACCGGCTTGGGAAAAGAGTTTCGCACCGCCGCGGAAACACTGCGCGTCCTCGACGGTTTAAATCTGCAAATGGAACTGGGTGAAAACTTAGCGATTGTCGGCCCGAGCGGTTGTGGCAAATCGACGTTGCTCTACATCCTTGGGACGCTCGACACGCCGACCACCGGCGAAGTTTCGCTCAACGGTGTCAATCCGTTTTCGCTCGGTCCTACGGAGTTAGCGAAGTTCCGCAATCAATCGATCGGCTTTGTGTTTCAGGATCACCATTTGTTGCCTCAGTTGAGTGTGATCGAAAATGTGTTGATTCCGGCCATGGCAACGGGCAAACCTTCGAGCGAAGCGATCGATCGTGCGCAGCAGTTGATTAGCGATGTCGGTTTGAGCCAGCGCGTCGATCACTTGCCAAGTCAGCTCAGTGGAGGCGAGCGGCAACGCGTCGCCGTGGCCCGCGCTCTGCTGAATCGACCGCTGCTATTGTTGGCCGACGAACCGACGGGAAACCTTGATGCCGCGAACACCCAGCGTGTGGCCAAGCTGCTGTTCGAACTCCCAAATCGCGAAGGCGCGATGCTGGTGGTCGTCACCCACAGCGATTGGATGGCCGGACAAGCTCAGAGGTGCCTCAAACTCGCTGACCGCAAGCTGTAATGCTTGTGGCGCAAAGAAAAAAGTGGCATAGGCTGCCAGCCTGTGAATCGAATCGGCAAGGCCAGACACAGGCACGGAAGCGCTGGAAGCCTAGGCCACATTAAACTCGTTCAGCTGAGAATCGCTAATGAAAACTCCAAGTATCGTTTGCCTCTTGGTCATCGTCGTCAGCGGTGTTTGGCCCGTGCGGGAAACGGTTGCCGCCGATCCGCTGAAACGCCCCAATGTGATTTGGATTATGGCCGACGACTTGGGGTACGGCGATTTGGGTTGTTATGGACAGCAAGTGATCTCGACGCCGCAGCTAGATCAGATGGCCGCCGAAGGGCTGCGATTTACACAATTCTATGCCGGTGCAACGGTTTGTGCACCGTCACGCAGCGTGTTGATGACGGGCTTGCATCATGGCCATACACGGGTCCGCGGAAATGCCGGGAAACTGAATCCGATTGCTCAAGCCCTGCGCGCCGAGGATGTGACGGTGGCCAAGATGTTGCAGCAAACTGGCTACCGCACTGCA
>JAYVHC010000521.1:0-2238 GCA_043771575.1 Planctomycetia bacterium | reverse complement strand
CGCGGGGCTTTCATCGAACACACGCAGTCTTGTTGCAGCAGCGGTGCATCATCGCTACGAGCCACTTCGAAACGCTTTTCATCGAGAATCGCCACGAATGGATCGAACATTTCCGTCCCGAGACGAATGCCTTCCAGCTCGCAAGTGATCTTCTGCCCTTCGGCAAGTTCAACGACGTAGTAGTCGACATCTTCGTTCGTGACAACGCCATTGATGGTCGTGTTCATCGCAGCAGGTTGTGGCGTTGTAAAATCGCTGTTCGGTTCGGTCTCGTTCGCCTCCGTCAGCGGCGAAACGCCGAAGTAACGCACGTTGCTGATGCCCGTCTCGGTCACCACGCGCATTGAGTGCAAACCAGGTTGACAATCCGGCGCAGCTTTGAGTTTGACTTTGACTTGGTTATCGCCCTCGGCTACAAGACTGGTGACCTCAATCCCAGGCTCATAGAACAGCAACTCTTTTGCATCTGCTATTCGAGCGCCCGTGATCAGCAATTCGACTTCGGTGCCGCGCTGAAGGCCAGGTGGAGTAATGAGTGATACGGTGGGGTCGTCCGCCAAACAGGTCGTTACGCCCCCGAAACAACCAACTGCCGCAATAGTCAACACGCGGCGAAGTTTACTTCTCACAACGATCATCCTCCAGCCGCTGAATTCCGCAGGGCGGAAATCCTAACTCAGCGACCTGAACATTTTGGAAACGCGGCCTGCAAATCCATCAGCAGGAGTAATCATTACGTAGCCCGACGCGTAAGTCTTGAAGTTGCGCTATTTGGGTTTTGTGTGCCACTGGCCTTAGCCAGTGTTCTTCCAACGAAGTGAAAAATTAAGCAAATTAAAGGTTGGCGAGTGCCATTCAGGTAATGCGACGGTGCGGGCTCAATTGACTCATGGACAGTGTACTACGTTGCGAAACGCAAAACTTCGGTGAAAAATCACTGGCTAAGGCCAGTGGCACACGGCGAGGAACCATCTACAACAGTTACGCCAACAACGCCTTAATCACTTCGCCGCCATCGACGATTTCGATCGGACGATCTCCGGGCGACATCAGTTCCTTATCCGCCACGATACCTAACAAGTGATAAATCGTGGTCGCCAAGTCGGCTGGATTCACTGGATCGAGATCCGGTTCGGAAGCGGTTGGATCGGACGCGCCGTAAACTAAGCCGCGTTTGATTCCACCACCCGCCAACAGGACGCTGAAGACTTTGGGCCAGTGATCGCGGCCACCGTCGCCATTAATCTTGGGCGTGCGACCAAACTCGCTGCTGACCATGACGAGCGTCTTGTCGAGCATCCCGCGCGAGTCGAGATCTTCGAGCAGCACGCTAAGCGCTTGATCCAGAGGCGGCATCTGGCTCTTGAAGTTCGCCGTGATCTGTTGGTGCATGTCCCAACCGCCATAAGTCATTGAGACAAACCGTGCGCCGGCTTCGACCAAGCGCCGCGACAGCAGCAAGCGTTGACCAGCGGTGTTGCGACCGTATCGGTCGCGCATCGCTGCGTCTTCCTTTTCAATATCAAACGCTTCGCGAGCCTTCTCAGAGCTGATCAAGCTATAGGCGCGCTCGTAGAAACTGTCCATCGCCGATACCGTGTCGGCGTTGTGACGAGTCGTGAAATGTTGGTTGACCGAATCCAACGCTGCGCGACGTTTCGCAAAGCGAGTCTCGTCGACACCGCCTGCTAGATTCAAATCTTGCACCTTGAAGCCATTATTGGCCGGATCAGCTCCCAGACTAAATGGACCGTACGACGAACTGAGATAACCGCTGCCTGCGAACTCATTCGGACGACTCGGAATGCAAACGTAGGGTGGCAAATTGTTACGCGGACCATACTCATGACTGATCACACTCCCAAAACTAGGGTAGATCAAAGCCGGGCTCGGCTTGTAACCGGTGAACATATTATGCGTACCGCGTTCGTGAGCCGCTTCCCCGTGGGTCATCGATCGAATAATCGTGAACTTGTCTGAAATGGCAGCCAAACGAGGCAGCGTTTCGCTAATCACTTCGCCGGTTTTAGTCTTGATCGTCCCCATCTCACCGCGATATTCCAACGGACTATACGGCTTCGGGTCGAACGACTCCTGATGCGCCATCCCACCCGGCAAGAAGATATGAATCACGCTTTCCGCCTTGGCTGGCAAAAATTCGTAACTCTTCTGATCCGCGAACGCTTCGCGCATCCGGAAAAAATCACCTAGTGTCAGACCAAGGCCGCCCAGCGCGCC
>JAYVHC010000520.1:0-4655 GCA_043771575.1 Planctomycetia bacterium | reverse complement strand
GTTGAAGATGGTCGATTGATCAGCGGCCCCTTCCCAGTTGGCGTCGGCGGAGCGGACCCATTATCGTATGCCTATGATCCGGAAGTTTTGCCGACCGGCTACAACCCGCAACTGGCCAAGTTGCTGTTCGTGATGACACAGCGTGAACTCGATGAAGCCGCGAAGAAAATCGACGAAACTCCACCGGTTCTTGGAACGTTAAAGGTCGCTTGTCCTGACTTCGAATTTGCGCGGGTGGCTGTGCAAGCCATGATTCAGCAGTGGTCGATCGTCGGCATCAAGGCCGAGATGGTGATCCTGCCAGCGGGCAAAAGCTACGATGTCAACACGCCGTGCGACCTGTTGTATGTCACCGCCACACTTTGGGAACCTGCCACTGACATTGAGCGATTGCTCGGAGCCAGTGGTCTCGCTGCGACGGACAATCCGTTCATTGTTTTGGCGCTTGAGAAACTGCGCGGTGCGAGGAATTGGAAAGATGTTCGTAACAGCTTGCAAGACCTGCACCGTTTGATCGACTACCATTTGCCGATCCTTCCACTTTGGCAGATTACAGATCGCTTTGCCGCGAGTCGTTATGTTGAAGGTCTGGAGGATGCACCCGTATCGCTTTATGAAAACGTGGGACAATGGCGCATCAATCTCGGCTTCCTTGAAACCGCTTCCAACTAGAGTCTGCACCAATCAATACACCAGTGGGATCACTGTGATTGAAGATCTTTCAATGAATAAGTTTTACCGCTACCGCCTGCAGTTCGTGGCTTGGTTGGCTTGTGCGCTCTTGCTCTGTTTACAACCGGCGGCGGCACAAGAAGCTGTCAAAGTGTGGGAGTTTTCAGCCTATGAAGTTGAGGTCTGGTACGCGCTGGATGCAAACTTGGATGTATGCGAATTGGCCAAGTCGCAATTCGCAAGAGCACTTTCCGACGATCTTGACCGCATGTTCCAAGCGGCTTGGCGTACACAAGTCAAACTGACCGAACCCGAGTTGCGCAGTCGTCTGGCACGGAACATTGACACATTAACGCTCGACGACTTCGCGCGTGAAGAACTGGTGTTGATAGTCAGTCGCGACCCAGCACTCACTAGCTCAGTGCGCACCCTGGAAAATGCCGTCGAAAAATTCACTGAGTTCTCGATTCTCCCTGAGCACAAATCCAAGATCGAAACAGAGGCTGCCAAAGCGGCATTCGATACGACCTCCGCAGTTGCCGGAATGATCAGCAAATTGAAAGCGATCGATGGCGGAATGGCCGCAATCACTGCTGGTTTGGAGGCTAAGACGATTCAAGCGGCGCTAGTGCCCCGTTCCGCCACAAAGGCGATCGAAAAACTGTCTCGCCAAGTCAGCTTATTGCTGCCCTGGCAAACTGAAAGCCTGCTGCGTCAACACGACAAGATATTCATGCTACACATTGGGCGTAATGGCGACGGGTACTATGTAAAGGCTCGAGAGTTGGATTGCGGACTACAGTTTCTGGGACCAACCATTCACCGTGAAACAAGTTCATGGTCCTTCATGTCGCGCATCGCGACCGCAGCCATCGCCAGCGCATTCGCGCCTATTGCACGCGTGGAAAATGCCGCCTCGAAGTCGGCCAATCTGCGACTTAAGGCGGGAGGATTGATTTTGACCGATGACAATCCGGCTCTCGTTCGCCCCGGCGATCTGATGCAACCCGTCGTTCGCCGCGATGGCAGCAATGGCCTCCCCATCCTGATCGAACCGCTGCCTTGGACTTACGCGGCCATCACAGAATCCGATGGCATCAAGATGATCGCTAACGTTTACGCCTACTCGGGCGGTCCTGGGCTGCAAGGTCGCAACAATCGTCGCACCCAGCGCTTGTTATTGCGGGTCCGACCGAATTACGCTGAAACCGAAATCCTGGTAACCGTACGCAGTACCAGCCGACCTCAAGGTGGCTGCGCCGTGTACCAACGCGATCTTCAGACCGAGAAATTCACCCTGTTGGGAAAGACTGATTGGCGAGGTCGCTTTACGCTGCAGTTACCAAGCAGCAACGGTGTAATCCTACCCGAAACGCTCCGCGCAGCCAAAGCTGCCTCGGAAAAAACAGCCAAAGAAGCGGCAGAACTTGCAGCCGCAGCGACCACATCGACAGCAGCGCCGAGTGCAGAGTCAGGATCCGACGCAGCGCAAGCAGATCAGGCGAACGCTTCGCCCAAAACTATTGCACCACTGCCCACCACACCAGAGCCAGCGCCTACCGAAACGATTGATTATGAGAAACACCTAATCGCACTTAGGCAACCGCTGGTTCAACTGTATGTGAAAAGCGGCGATGTAGTGCTCGCCAGACTCCCCGTCGTGCCCGGCATCAGCCCGCTTGAAGTGGCGGAATTGGCTGACGATTCGCGGCGATTGGAAGCCGAAGCGTTTGTGCGAGGCTTCCAAGGCGAAGTACTCGACTTGATCGGTCTTCGCACGTTGCTTTCGACGCGCGTTCGCAAGTTAGTCCAGCAAAACAAAAAGACCGAAGCCGAGAAGGTCATGAGCGAACTTCGAACACTTAAAGACTATAGCGCCATGGTTGAAACACTCGACAAACTTCAACGCAAGTTGCTCGACGATTCATTGGGCCCAGTCTCGATGGGCGCTAAGGCACGAATCGACAAGATGCTTCAAACGACTCGCGAAATGATGCAAAAGTTTTTGCAAAATGATTTAGTGCGAGACGCCGAAACGGTGGTCGCCAACGGCCCAGTGGCTGAGGAGGTTTCTGTGGCTGAAGATAAATCCGCAACCCGTTCAACGGCCGGCGGAGGTACGCAACCACAAACGAAATAGTCGTGGCCGAGTTGCTCCGCAACTCGGAGCCATGGACTGATTATCAGCCTTCGTTTTCGTGTGCATAGTCGAGTCGCGGAGCGACTCGCTTACATTCAGAATTTGTTTAGCCTTTGCCGACCAACGTCGCGATCTCTTCAATGGCATCTGCCCAGTCTGGATCGACGGTATCGATCACTTCATCATCGACCACAATCAGCACTCGCTTTGATCCCAGCAATCCTTGGGGATTCAAACTGTAGTAGCGATCCAAGTAATTCGGATGCTGATAACAAGTCGCCAGCAATTGCTCAACGCATTCACTGGTCACCGAGGTTGGATCCCCGCTCGGCTCAAGCACCATTTGCAGCGTCGTATGCGGGCAGTCTCGCAAGACCTTTTTAATGATCTGTTGCATCGCGTCCACATGGGCTGGCAATCTGTTCGCTTTGAACCACAATGTTAAGGCTTGAGCTCGTAAGCCCGCCGGTGGCAACTCGGGACTCTCCCCATCGAAGTCGATACGAACACACTCCATGCGCTCGCTCGACGGATCGAAATGCAGCTTCGGGTCCGGAAATGGGTCCCACTCTGTTTCAAAAACATCCTGCGCATCCGCCATTAACTCATACAGGTCGCTGGTCTTAAGCGTGGGGGTTTCAAGTACATAGTAGGGTGGTCGCGGTTGGAATTGCAGGCCCAACTGCTCGGCTTCTGAACGAAACGCGGTGCCCGGCAGAATCGCCAAGTTGAACACTTGTGTCGAAGTAAACATTTTGCTCGAAGACAGGTAATCGAAGCCGCGACGCACCGAGGTCATCGTATCGCCAGGCAGACCAATGATTAAGTCGACTTTCACCCGAATGCCTGCATCCAATAGCGCTGACACGCCGCGTTCGAACGCTTTCATATTGTTGCGACGATCCATCAGATCTTGGGTGGCAGGGTCAACCGACTGCAATCCAATTTCAACTTCCGTAAAGTTGGCGGCGCGGAGCAGTTTGGCCGTCTCAGGTTTGATGCCTTCGGATCGCAGTTCACCAAAGTAGGTGAACCGTTGGTCCGGATTCTCACGCGCAAGCAACCTCAAGAAGTCATCGAAATCGCGGCGTTGATTTAAGGTCGGATCAAGTAAGATGACCTCCGTTACCTCTGCCTCTCGAGCGTGCTTCAAATTCGCTTTGATCTTCTCTTCAGAAACAAAATACAGCGAATCGTAACTCTTTGGGTAATAACAGAATTTACACTTGAACACGCAACCGCGGATTGTTTCCAGCAAAAGCATACGTTCATCTGCCGCGTTCAAGATGCCGTATAAATAAGGAGAGGATACATCGTCCAAGTTCGCAATCGGTTTGCGAAACAAGGGAATGCGAGGTTCTGTCTGACGCCACAATCCGGGAATCAAGCGGCGGCCTTCTTCGCCCGAGAGCATTGCTTCCAACAATTCGCTGAAGGTCTGTTCCCCTTCGCCAACCGCCGCGTAATCCACCACGCCAGACGCGAATACCCACGCGTTGTCGTTGGTGATCTCGGGTCCACCCAGGACGATAATGATCTCTGGCCGCAAGCGTTTTAGTTGCGTCGCAATCCAGAGGGTTCGATCGATGTTCCACAAGTAGCATGAAAAGCCGACGATGCCGGGTTCATGCTCGATAATTGCGTCTACAATCCCAAGGTCCGAGTGGTAATTGCAGATCTTCGGCGGGAGAATCTCGAACTGAAAATGCCGATCTAGTCCACGCGCACGCGCGTGCAGAATCAGGTACCCTGCGGCAAGCGGCACATTTCCGATAATTGGCGAAGGTCCCGCAGGTGGGATAGGCAACTGTACGAACAGGACCGACCGAGTTGAGCAGCGTGC
>JAYVHC010000519.1:0-2625 GCA_043771575.1 Planctomycetia bacterium | reverse complement strand
CTCCTGCCGGGTGCGACTTCTTGTGCACCGCAATGTCAGACTTGACGATAGGGTGTCACCTCTGTCCTTCACTCCTAAGGCCCAAGCCACCGGGATTGTGCCTACCTCAGCGATGGTCGCACCCGGCAGGAGCGACCTACCAATTCAAAGGTATGCTCGTATGCGCACGTTATTCCCGGATAAACGTAAAAAGGATGGATGTTCACCAAATTCGCGCCCCTGCTAACTACGAGCGCCACGTACGTCCAGATGCTGCAATCCCCTTATCGCGTGCCGAATCCGGAAAGTAGTTTTTTCTTGTTCGTTTGCGAATGCTGTGCTGCGAATCGCCTCACTGAACGCGAAGCGGCAAATTAAGGTGTCGGCGAGGCCAATGCGAGGCGACTTGGTATCTGATACCCTTACTGACCATGCTGCCCGTTGGCCCTAAGCCAACCCAATCTTCTTCGAGTTGAGTTAAACACAATGGATGGATTTCGAATGGTGCCAGCGACTAGCATGCTGCTGATGAGTCTGCTGACGGTCAGCAGACTGCCAGCACAAACGCCGAAGTCGCAGCGGCCACCGAATGTGGTTTTAATTCTGGTTGACGACCTTGGGCGGCAGGATATGTCCTGCGAAGGGAGCACATTTTACGAAACTCCCAATATCGACCGCATTGCAACCGGCGGAATGCGGTTTACGAACGCATATTCGGCCTGCCAAGTCTGTAGTCCATCGCGAGCCGCAATTCAAACCGGCAAGTATCCGGCGCGGTTGCATATCACAGACTACATTGGCGCTCCACAACCGGAAACTTGGAAACGCAATACTCGGCTACTTCCTGCAGCGTACAAATTGCAGCTGCCACTGGAAGAGTTGACGATGGGCGAATTGCTGCAATCGCGCGGTTATCGCACGTTCTTTGCGGGCAAGTGGCATTTAGGAGGTAATGGGTACTTACCCACTGATCAAGGATATTCCATCAACAAGGGCGGCTACAGTCCGGGGACTCCACCTGGTGGCTATTTTTCGCCTTACAAAAATCCGTACTTGGAGGATGGTCCGCCGGGCGAGTTGCTGCCACTGCGACTGGGACACGAGACGGCTGACTTCATTAAATCCAATAAGCAAGCTGACGCACCTTTTTTTGCCATGCTCTCGTTTTATTCAGTGCATGCGCCCATACAGACGACCAAAGAGCTCTGGCAAAAGTACCGCGATAAAGCCGCTCGATTGGGGCTCGTTTCACCGCGTGAGCGATTCCTGTTCGATCGCACACAAGAGGTCCGTCAAGTCCAAGACAATCCACTGTACGCCGGTATGATGGAGTCGATGGACTCCGCAGTCGGGCTTGTACTGGCCGCGCTGCGCGAGTCTGGCCAAGCTGAGAACACGGTCGTGATTTTTACTTCCGATAACGGGGGAGTATCATCGGGCGACGGCTATGCTACTAGTTGCCTTCCGCTACGCGGGGGCAAAGGTCGTCAATGGGAAGGCGGCATTCGCGCTCCGTTGTATATTTATTGGCCAGGAGTCACCAAGGACTCCGGTACCGTCAATGCAACACAAGTGCAGCACATTGATCTATTTCCGACAATTGCCGAAATTGCTGGTGCGCGGGCTGAGTTGTCTTCCCACGTTGATGGGTGCAGCTTGGTCAACGTCCTGCGTGGTGGAACTCTAGCGCCTCGCAATCTCTATTGGCACTATCCGCACTACGGCAACCAAGGCGGTGAGCCGTCAGCAATCGTGATACGCGATGAATGGAAACTGATTCACTATTTCGAAGATTCGCACCATGAGCTGTACAATGTCATCACTGATATCGGTGAACAACAGGATTTATCTTCGCAGCAGCCCGAGCGCGTCCGTTCGATGTACCTTGAATTGCAAACATGGTTAAGTTCGGTTCAAGCGGCGAAAACCTCGCCAAACTTGGCGTATCTTCGCGAGCAGCATGACGAGGAGCTCGCGCAGCATCGGGCAGTGACTCTGCCTAATCGCGAGCGCGAGCATGCAGCCTTGTTGAAGTTAGATTTCGCGCCGCGCGGCGGCTGGTGGCAAGACAATGCACGCGGAGCGACAAAATGAAAGCCGTCGAAAAACAAGCTGAAGAACTTCGCGACCAAATTCGTTACCACGATCGCAAGTACTACGTAGAAGCAGCGTCTGAGATCTCGGACCTGGAATACGATCGCTTGCTGCAGCAACTCAGCCAACTCGAGCACGATTATCCGCAACTTGTATCGGACGACAGTCCCACGCAACGGATCGGTGACGAGATCGTAGGCGACCTGACGCAAGTACGCCATCGTGTGCCGATGCTGTCAATTGATAACACCTACAACCTCGCAGAGTTATCGAATTTCTTCGCAAGAGCACAGAAGAATCTTGGCACTTCTTCGATCCAATGGGTGATGGAGTTGAAAGTCGATGGAGTCGCTGCGGCGGTTGTCTATGAAGACGGATTGCTGGTGCGAGCCATAACCCGTGGCAACGGTGAAGTAGGGGATGACATCACACATAACATTCGCACGATTCATGGAGTGCCCTTGCGTCTGTTCGGCAATCCGCCTCCGTTGCTGGAAGTACGCGGCGAAGTTTACATGACTAACAGTGACTTAGTGCAGCTGAATGTGCGTC
>JAYVHC010000518.1:0-2332 GCA_043771575.1 Planctomycetia bacterium | reverse complement strand
GCACGCTGGCAGTTCAGGACTACCTGATCTGCCAATTTGCGATCCATTAAAAAACACTCAGATGCGATGCAAATTTGACTACCACAGGGCAACCTGAGTTTTTTAGGCGCGGAATATGCAACCTCGAACTTGGCGGTTGTAGCGGCATGTCGCCGCATATCTCGCAACCGTTAAAAACCATTCGAATCGAGGAGTAGTCGGGCAGGCTACTTGACTGGCAGGCTACTTGACTGGCAGGTTACGTGACTGGCAGGTTACTCGACTGGCAGGCTCCCGAGATTCGCAAAATTTGAAGCTCTACTTTCATCGCGGCTGGAATCAGTCGCGATGATTGTTTTTGAATTAGCTGCCGAATTCGAGTACCTGTGAAATGTTTTTCTGGAAATACGGAGTATCGCCTGCGGCGATGTCAGCGGACTTTTTGGTGCGCAGTCCCATCCAAAATTGACATCCAAAAAATTACCGGCTGGCTGGTCAACGGTGAATCGGCAAGTCAAAATAGGTAATATCAAGGTCATGCCACCTACCCATCAACTCCGCTAGGATCATCATGAAACAACTGGCTGTTCGGTTTGCATTTCTGATTGCAGTTGCAATCGCTGGATCTGCGGTTTTTGCGGATGAGGGGGCCAAGAAGAAACTCGTCATTATCGCTGGCAAACCCTCGCACGGACCGGGCGAGCACGAATTCAATGCCGGGGTGAAATTGATCGCCAAGTGTTTGGCAAATCAGCCCGGACTCGAGACAAATATATCGCTGAATGGTTGGCCTAAGGATGAGTCGATTTTCGATGGCGCTTCAGCGGTCGTGTTTTACATGGATGGAGGCGGCGGGCATGAAGTAGTACAAGAGAACGGCCGGCGCCTGAAGAAGGTTGACGAATGGGTTAGCCAAGGTGTGGGCATCGGCTGCATGCACTACGGAGTAGAAATTGTTCCAGCCCAAGCCGGTACTGAATTCAAGCGTTGGATTGGTGGTCACTATGAACATATGTTCTCGTGCAATCCGATGTGGGAGCCAGCTTTCTCGTCTTTCCCGGATCATCCGATTAGTCGCGGCGTGAAGCCGTTTCAGGTTAGGGACGAGTGGTATTTCAATATGCGATTTGTGTCCGATATTCCGGGCAACGTCGCGGTTACTGCCGAGAATCTAAAGTTTGTGCCCATTCTGGTGGCGTCCCCTTCAGACGATGTGCGCGATGGTCCTTATGTTTACCCTCAAGGGCCTTACAAACATATCGAAGCCAACCGAGCTCGCGCTGAAGCGATGATGTGGTCGGTTGAACGACCTGATGGCGGTCGTGGATTTGGCTTTACTGGCGGTCACTTTCATAACAACTGGGGCAACGAGGACTTTCGTAAGGTAGTTCTGAACGCGATGCTGTGGATTTCCAAAGCTGATGTGCCCGAGGGGGGCGTTACTTCTACCGTCAACGCTGCGGATATTGCCTCGAATCTTGATCCGAAGGGCAAGAAATAGTTAAGAAATAGCCTGTGACGGGTCTCGTATCTCGACCCAGCCCACAGCTGGGCTGATAATAACTATTGTAGAACGATTGTCCTCAATCGACAGGCTAGATCAATCGTGTTAAATCCGTGAGAGCTATCGGTTCGCGAGATGTAAATGGTTCGCCATAGCGGGTACCGATCATCTTTCCCCAGTATGCTGCTTCGTCGCGAAGCCGATCGAGCATGCTGGGAACGACGTGATCTTTGCCAGTCGTAAACTGGCTGGCATAACAGGCGATTGCATCGGCCTTCACTTGCCACTGGTCAGAGATGTCTAGCACGAATGCGGGCTGGGCTACATGTTTCAGGTGCACGCAGTAGTAATGAAACACGCGGCTGGGGTGAAACGGCTCGCCGGGCAAATCGCTCTTGGTGAGCTTCGACCAAAATCGGGCGGCTTCGATTAGCTGTGTGGCAGCGACGTGATCGGGATGAGCGTCTTCCCAGTAGGGTGCGAACAACCACTTGGGTCGCACGCGCCGCAACACTCCCGCGAGCAATCCGCGCGCCTCTAAAGTCGGTTCAAGGAAACGATTTCGCAGTCCGAGATTCTCGCGCCAAGTCACGCCCAGGGCAACGCTGGCGGCGCGCGTCTCTGCGGCGCGCGTCACCGGATCGCCAAACGGAGTTGGTTCGCCATCCGTCAGATCCAAAATACCTACTCGCCAACCCAAACCGATCATCTTGGCGATCGCGCCGCCCATGCCCAACTCGGCGTCATCAGGATGCGGAGCTATGACCAATATCTCCAGTGCGTCTACGCTATTCAACTGCGTTTTCCTTTATCGTAGCTGCATCGTTGGCTGAAGTGGTTGGGGTTGAC
>JAYVHC010000517.1:0-5543 GCA_043771575.1 Planctomycetia bacterium | reverse complement strand
CGGACGCTTGCCATACACCCAGTCAAAATGCTTCTGCCATTGCGGATCGTTGCGCACGCCGACCAACCAAGCCTTGGTGGGCCCTGCATCTTCGTCAGGTAACGAAGCCCGCGTGACTTCGGTAAGCTCTTTGGCCGAGGGCGGATTGTCGCTGTCGAGATCATAGGGATCGCCCAGCGGCCAGCGATCGGGGCGAAAGTTGATGATGTACAAATGCTCGGCTGTGCGGATCGCACGCTGTGGGTAGGGCATGTAGTCGGCTCGGGCGTTTTCCACATGGCGTTCGCGACCAATGAATACAGCGTCCCGTGTAGGATCAATTTGACCGGACTGTTCCGATTGAAGAATCCTAACCAAACTTCTTCCAGTCATGCGTTCCGGAATCGGCAGCCCCGCCAATTCGAGAAACGTAGGCGCTAAATCGGTAAGGCTCACCAAGTCATCGACGACCCGGCCCCCTTTCATTCCACCCCAGCGCATGGCTAACGAAACGCTGGCTCCGAAGTCGTACAAATTGCATTTGCCATGCGGGAATCCCGGTGGTCCGTGGTCGCCGCTGACGACGATCAACGTGTTCTCCAGTTCGCCCAGCTCATCGAGCCGTTTGATGTGCACTCCGAGCGCATGATCGAGTGCAGCGATTTCACCGAAGTAGTCTGCTAGATCCTGACGCACTTCGGGTACATCCGGGAGAAAGGGTGGCAGTTTGCCTTTCAGCTCCTCGCCGTCGAGATTCCACAGGGACTTGCCAGAACCCTTCACCCACTTGCGGTGCACATTCGTCGGGCCAAACCAATAACAAAAAGGTGCCCCTGAGTCGCGTTTTGCAAGAAACGAGTCAAAATTCTGCTTGACTTCGTCGTACAAGGCTTGCTTGGCAGATTCCATCGGCATGCCATCGGCAACAAGCTTCGTCACCGTTTCTGAAAAGTTGTTAAAGCGACCTCCCGCCTTCTCGTAGGCAAACTTGCCGGCGCCGAACGGGGCGTCGTTCGGGGTACCTGGGCTCCAAACTTTGTACGACTCACCAATGTGGTAGCCCGATTCGTTCAGCAGCAGCGGAAATGCCGGTTGCGATCCATCCCATACTGCACCTCTGAGAATGGATGCGCGGCCGGTTCGCCAAAAATGCTGACCCGATAACAAGGCGCTACGACACGGTGTGCAGCTGGGAGCCGAAACAAACGCCCGCCGAAACAGAACGCCTTCGCTCGCGATGCGATCAAAGTTTGGCGTCTGCACCAAATCGTTCATCGTCCCTGGCCCGTCCAGCTTTGCATAGGCGCTGGCAAAACGTCCCCAATCGTCAGCAAAGACGAACAATATGTTTGGCCGCTTCGGCTCAGCAGTGAATGCAACCGCGGCAATTGCCAAATAACAGCAGAGAATGAGCGGAACCTGTTTCATGTTGTGCTCGAAGGTCGAAGCGATTCTTGAGTGAAGTCGTTCTACAGGATAGTGTGAATCACTTTGAAAATGTAGCCGCCACCATCCGTGCCGCGAAACTTTTCATCCCGACGGGATACAATTTAACCTTGATTGGGAATTGATGCAGTTACAAGCAATTGCCCCTAAACCAATGCGCTCAAAAAACGATTGGGACAATCGTTCTACACTTAACGCGAGGCTTGCCGAAAAAAGTCACCGCGTTTTAACATAATGGCCCATTTGTATTCAAAGGTCGAGTTACGACGCATGGATAATGCAAGTTCAAAAAGTGACCCTACCGGGACGATTGGGCAACGACCGCCGCAGCTTTGCTTGCGTTGTAATATTGAGTTGCATTACGTAGGCCGGAGAGCATTTCATGAACCGGGGATGTGGGGTGCGCACAGTTACATTAATGAACTTTGTAGCCGCGAGAAGTTTGATGTCTACGCTTGCAAACAGTGTGGCAGTATCTCGCTATTCTTTCTTAAGCGGGAATCTTAATAACTTGCATAGCCACTTGAGTAATAGATAGGACATAACTTGGCGGCGGTGCTTGAGAATTATCAATTTTTGGAAGTGGTTTTATGACGTGGCGATGTGGGAACTGTGCCCAAGAAGTGGATGATGACTTTGAAGTCTGCTGGAACTGTGAAGCAACGCCTGATGGCATAGAACCGTTCTCTGAGCATCCAAAAGTAGAGGACCGTTTTGAACCCCTCGTCACCTGTGTAAGATGTGGTGCGGCGATTTCATTTTTAGGCAGCGGGAGCTTTCGCGACGCGTCAGGCTGGGCGGGATGGGGGTTTTTAGTCAAACCATTGGTGCTTAAAGATGATTTCGACATGTTTTGTTGTGTCCGCTGCGGGCAGGTGGAATTGTTCACGCCCCAAGTTGCCGAAAATCGTCGGCCGCAATAGGCCGCCGACGGATGCTAGCCTACTTCTTGTACGTTGATTTTGGCATGATACTTTTGGACGTTTTCTTCGGAACACTCAGCATTATTTTCGTCATTGATTTGGTTCAAAGGAATTCGCATGTTGGAAGCGGAGGTGATTTCGGTCGGCGATGAACTGACCAGCGGCCAGCGACTGGACACCAATAGTCAGTGGCTAAGCCAGCGTCTGGGTGAATTGGGAGTGCAGACGACAAGACATACAACGGTAGGCGACAATCTGGCGGCGAATATCGACGCGTTCCGTCAAGCGGCCGCGCGTGCGAGGTTTGTAATTATCTCTGGCGGGCTGGGTCCGACGCTCGACGATCTAACGCGTGAAGCGATGGCCGAGGCCTTTGATAGGCCACTCGAGTTGCACGTGCCCTCGCTGGAACACATAGAAAAAATGTTTGCGCGGCGACAACGGGCCATGCCCGATCGAAATCGCGTGCAAGCCTTTCTGCCCTCTGGCAGTGAGTCCATTCCAAATCCACACGGCACCGCCCCAGGTATTGACCTAAAGCTAAACGCTGGCACCGATCACAGCTGCCGCCTGTTTGCGTTGCCCGGTGTGCCTGCGGAATTGAAACAGATGTGGGCCGAGACGGTCGAACCGCGCATCGCGGCTGAAATTGGTAACACTCAGGGACAATTGCGATATCATGCGATCAAGATTTATGGCATCGGCGAGAGTGACGTTGAAGTTAAGTTGCCGACCTTGATCGCGCGCGAGCGAACGCCCACGGTGGGCATCACCGTCAGCCGTGCGACGATCACGCTGCGCATCGCCGCTCGCAGTCACACGGATGTTGAGTTTCAGCGGTTGATCGCGCCGACGGTTGCGGAGATCGAAACTGCGCTGGGCGATTTGATCTTTGGCGCGGGCGACGATGAGCTCGAGCATGCAGTGGCACGGCAATTGATTAAACGTGACATGAAGTTGGCGAGCATGGAAATCGGTGCTTCGAGTTTGATTCCGGATTGGATGCTAGCCGCTTTGCCAGACCCCGAGAGATTTTACGCTGGCGGCATTGCATTTCCGACTTTGCGGCAAGCGTCATCGTGGTCGCACCGCTCCGCTGTGGATTTGCGCGATGCGGAAGTAACCACTGATCTAACGAAAGCGACTGAGATCGACGAAGATACTTGCGGCGAGCTTGCAGAGTTAGTGCGAGTGCGTTTCGGTGCAGACATCGGGCTGGCGTTCGGCATTTATCCCACGCCAAGCGAACTGGCTGAGTCCTCGCGCGTGTTTGAGGTTGTCTATGCGATCAGCCTGGCAACGCCCGCAGGACAGATGATTCACACAGAAAAGCGTTCGCTGGCTGGACATCCGGAAGTGGTAACCGCCCGCATAGCGAAGACAGCCTTGGACATCATGCGTCGAAGATTGCAATTGCACTAGTTGGACAACGCCAATTCGTTCCAGGCAAGCTGGCAGGGGGCCCAAAAAAAGTCACCAAACGTCGCTTTACAGTTCAAAGGCGTTGTCCATTTAGTCGGGCTGACCGGCGAGATCGCCCAGCACGCCGCACACAAGTCTCATCAGTCTAGGTCCAGCCATATTGCCAGCATCGATGACTTCAGCGTGGCTGGTGGGTGATGGCAAGTCCGTTGATGCGACATTGGTGATGACTGAAAACGCAAGCACACGCATCTCCAGTTGACGAGCGGCGACTACCTCCGGCACCGTACTCATGCCGACAGCGTCCGCGCCAAATGAGCGGAACATGCGGTACTCGCCGCGGGTTTCATAGGTTGGCCCAAGGGTTGAAAGGTAGGTCCCCTGGTGCAGTGCGATATCCTCACGCCGCGCTACACTCTTCGCTCGATCCAGTAGATCGTAATCGTAGGGAGTCGATCCATGAAGCGGAACTTCGCAGCCGAGTGAGTCGGGACCAGTTGGGATTACGTAAGCACGATGACCAACCGTGCGCGCATGCGGGGTGGTCCAAAGAAAATCCAAGTGTTGATCGATGACCATCAGCTCGCCGTTGCGAAAGCGCGGATTCAACCCACCAGCTGCATTTGTAACGATCAATGTTCGCGCTCCGATGCCGTGCATGCAGTGAATCGGTAGGGACAGGTCGGTGTCTGTATAACCTTCATAGCGATGCGAACGTCCTTGCATCAGTGCGACCGGCATACCGGCTAAGTAGCCAGTGATCAGTTTGCCTGCATGCCCCAACGCGTGCGTACGCGGAAAGCAGGGTAACTCTGCATAGGCAATCGACTCGGCGTGCTCGACATGATGGGCCAACTCGCCCAAACCGCTACCCAGCACAATCGCAACTTTGGGTTGATGAATGCGCCTCGCAAAGATGGCCTTGCACGTGTTTTCCACGAGCGTTTTGCAATCGCGATCTTGAGCAAACATCTTGCGAGCTTTGTCCAGATTGGTTTTTTAGGGTCAGGTGGCATAGGCTTGCTGCGCTTCCAGCCTGAGTGCGGCCTCGCAAATCCGATTCATGGCCTGGAAACCCTGGAAATCTATGCACATTTTCCTGCGTGACAAGGCACTATCGCTTGCTTTCGAACGCTAGGACACCGCTCACAAGGGCACGTAATCGCGGTTCAGCGGCGTTCGCCGTAGCGATAATCTTTTGCACATTGGCTGGTTCGAGCGCATCGGGGAAGCACAAGTCGGTGACAACCGAAAAACCAACTGTACGCAGACCACAATGTACGGCCACAATGACTTCGGGAACCGTCGACATACCGACTACATCGGCACCGATCGCTCGCAAGAAGCGATACTCGGCTCGTGTTTCGAGGTTGGGACCTGCAACTGCGACAAACACACCTTTATGCGCGATGATATTCTCGCGACGTGCAATAGCCAGCGCCTCTTTAACGAGACTTGGATCATAGGGGGCGCTCATATCTGGAAAACGTGGGCCCAATCGATCATCATTGATCCCGATCAGTGGGTTGTCGCCCATCAAATTGATCTGGTCATCGATGACCACGATATCGCCTAGACCATAGTTTGGATTCATTCCGCCCGCTGCGTTCGATACAATCAACAGCTCAGCGCCCAGCGCTTTCATCACACGTACAGGCAATGTGATCTGTTTCAGCGGGTAGCCCTCATACATATGAAAACGGCCTTCCATGGCCATGATGGGCAACCCGCATAGGTTGCCACATACCAGCCGTCCACGATGGCTAGTCGCAG
>JAYVHC010000516.1:0-3045 GCA_043771575.1 Planctomycetia bacterium | reverse complement strand
CCTACACATTACCTGCCGACAGAGGGTGTTTGCGTCGTGCTCACTCAGGCATTGATGTCGTCGCTGCAACCGGCAATCACTGTGCGATTGGAGATTGTTCTCGCATCGATTGAACGCCTAATAGCGAACTTGTTTCCGACAGTGAGTGGCCCATGCGATAGTAAGGACTATTCGTCAGGTTTGGACCATACCAAGTCCGGTGAACTCGCGATCTTCTTGTATGACAACGTGTATGACGGTGTCAATCTTACAGAGCTGGCTTTTGATCGTCTGCCTGAGCTTCTAAAGAAAGTAGAGGAACGAATATCCACATGCGACTGTCCCGATGATTGTGGGTGTGTTCGGTGCATCGCTGATCCGATGCGAGAAACACAATCGAGCAAGGTAGACGCGATGCAAGTGCTCCAAGCATTAAGCGCGATTTTCGAGAACGAGAATCCGGTTACAACTGATTTTTCAGCGGAAGATCGCTTCGCAGTTCAGCCCGACAAGATTGAGTGCCCCAAGTGCCAAACCATGGTGAATGTGAATACAAAATTCTGTTCCGAGTGCGGTCATTCAATAAAGGATCCGGTTCATGCTAATGCTTGAAACACCATCGGTTGCTTGCGAGTGTGCGCCACTACTCTCAGCTGATCGAATCTCTAGAATGGGCAGTAAAGCTCTAGGGCGAATGCGACTTGACCAAAAGACTGCAAGGCAGCTGCGAGAGTCGCAAGTCGGCCTGTTCGCCGAAGGTTTCCTGAGGCTTGAAACGATGCTCGGACGCATTTTGCCGTTGGCTACAAAGTCGCGATGCACTCAGTCGATTGTCGTTTACGCCAGCAAGGAGAGTGGCGAGAGTATCTATGGCATGTTAGTCGAGGAACGCGTGTGTGCTCCTTGCCGAAGGCCTCCAGAACACTGGGAAGTAGGCAAGCTCGCCTTTCGCTCCGTGGAACAACTGGCGGACTGGGATTTCACGAGTTGTCAGGTTGATAGCGTACTCCTTCTTGATCCAACATGTATGGTGTATCGCGCTCGGACAATGCACTTCGCTGGAGATCGAACGCATGATCGCCCGCAAATTATCGCTGACTTTCTGTTCGATCAAAGGCATTGTGGGACATGCCCAGTATTCATGTTCCTGACCACAAAACGAGCCGCGGCACTTCCCACTGAAACAATAGCGCGCACGTTTTGCCAGGAAGCATTTTGGTTTCTTGACGGTCCTACTCTGCGTTGTTAGCGCTGGGAGAAGGAAGTCCACGAACGCTCGGACCGGCTGGGCTTGATTTGCGGTAAAAACATGTTTACTCCACTGTTGCCCAATCCAGTATCTCGCCAGAGGATAGAGTGTACAGCTGGTTTTCGGAGCGCAGCAGTAAGCGACCGTTGATATCGATGCCTTCGCAGCGACCTATTACCTCGCCTTTTTCGCCAACCCGAACTCTAACCACGCAATCAGTGAGCAAACAGCGTTCGCGCCAATCGGCCAGCCAGTCGTCGGGTCGCTCGCGCCAGACGGCAAGTTGCTCGCGGATCTGCTGCACCAATTCTACTAAGACCGTTTCGCAGTCGATTTCGCGGCCGGCTACGCTGGATAGACAAACGGCCTTTTCATGCAAGTGCACGGGAGCAGTGCGCCAGTCGACCTGTGCATTGATGCCAATGCCGATTGCAAAACCAGTTGTTTGTGATCGGCTTTGCAGAGCTTCGATCAAAGTGCCAGCCAATTTGCGTCCAGCGAGGTAGGCGTCGTTTGGCCATTTCAATTGCGTTCGCGCAACGCTTGTGCCGCCAAGCAATACATCAACGGTCGTAGCAAGCGCGACACCCGTGACGAGCGCCAGCTGCGGATATCGCGCTGGGTCTTTGGGCAATTCGCGGATCGGAATGGCCAGAGTTAACATCAGGCAACCCGTCGGTGACCACCATGCGTTGCCACTGCGACCGCGACCGGCGGTCTGCCGCTCGGCAACAAACAAAGCCGGAGTTTCCAGTGCATTCTTGGGATACCACCGTTTGACCAAGTTGTTCGTCGAATCCACCTCAGGCAGCCACTCGAGGTGTCGCAACCAACCCTGTTCGCGCAATTCGTCAAGCGCCGCTTGTCGTCGAAGATTTGCGATCAATTCCATGCTGGCTTTCAACAAATTGCCACACTGCTAAACAATTAACTTCAATCGACCTGGCAGCACACGAACCTCCAAGGGTAGTACGCCCCCGGGATCACCATCTAATTGATAGGGAATCTCGGGCGCGGTCGCCTCCTCAGTGCTTTCTAACGTAATGCAGGTTGCGACTGAATGCGAAAAACCGGTCATACGCTGATGGCTACCCAGCCACAGTCGACTGAGGTAGCTGAAGCCTTGAAAGATTCCAGGTTGGCGAAACGTACATACATCCAGTTTGCCATCCTGCGGATCAGCTTGTGGGCAGAACTTCAAGTTTGCGGCATAGCGCGGCAAGTTAAAAATGAATGTCCAAGCGGCTCGCTGTTCGCGCGTTGTCTGCGCCAGGTCGTCGCGCTCCAGCAATCTCGCCAAGGGAAAGCGATAGCGGCGGAGCGTTCGCAGAATGGGTTTCGTGTAAGACCAACGATTGATGTGTCCAGTGCGGTTTGCGTGCATATCATGCACCACAGCCGCGTCAAATCCACAACTGGCCATGACCAAAAACATCTTTTTATTCGCTAGTCCGACATCGAGAGCAATTGAGCGGCTAGCGCGCATGCGCTCACGTGCGGCGGCGACGTCGTTCGTTAATGCGAGATGCTTGGCTAGAAGGTTCTCCGTACCTAGCGGGAAAATAAGCAGTGGAATTTGCGAGGTGATTCGGTTTGCAAGCGCAGCGGCGGTTCCATCGCCACCGGCGGACACTACCGCCCGCAGTCGACTAGCGTTGTGCAACTCAGCGGCCTGTCGTTCCACTTGATCGAGGCTGGTGACAACATCAACTAGGAAACCATCATTGATCAGCGAGTCACGCAGGCCGTCGAGCAAGGCTTGGCGCGAGACCGCTCCCGATTTCGGATTCGCGGCAATCAAGATGTGCTGTGGCTGC
>JAYVHC010000515.1:0-3750 GCA_043771575.1 Planctomycetia bacterium | reverse complement strand
GTTTGCCGGGGCTGGAGACTTGCGAGCACTTGCCCGAGACGGCCAAGCGGATGCATCACTTTTCGATCATTCGCACGCTCACGCACAAGATGAAGAATCACAACTCGGCGGGGTATTACTGTTTGACAGGCAAAGCGCCGCCGACCGATGACCAACGTTTGCGGGATTCGCTTGAATTGTATCCGGCTTACGGCTCGGTTGTTTCGAAAATGTTGGGGCCAATTCAGCCCGGGATGCCGCCGTTCGTTTCCTTTCCCCATGTGGTCCGTGATGGCTCGGTAACGCCGGGACAGCACGCAAGTTACTTGGGCAAGAGTTTTGATCCGTTTTTCTTTGGTTCCGACCCGAACGCTGGAGCGTTTGCGTTGCCAGAATTGGAATTACCGTCGTCAGTGGATTTAGCGAGGCTCGAGCGGCGCCGACAGTTGCTGGACGTCGTCGACGCGCAGCTTGCCTTAAAAGAGAGTTCAACCATCGCCCAGGGGCTCAACGCATTCCAGCAGCAAGCGTTATCGATCCTCTCGGCGCCAGGATTGAAGCAAGCCCTCGACATATCTCGCGAGCCCGATTGGCTGCGCGACGCTTATGGCCGCACAACTTACGGCCAATCGTGTTTGCTTGCCCGGCGATTGATCGAAGCGGGGACTCGCTTCGTCACGGTCTATTATGCAAGCGGAATTGGCGGCAAGGGGAGTGAAGGTTGGGATACACATCAAGACAACTTTACAGATCTCAAGAATCGATTGCTACCGACCACGGATCAAACTGTGCCCACGCTGATTGCCGATTTGCGAAGTCGCGGATTGTTGGATGAAACGCTAGTAATATGGATGGGTGAATTCGGTAGAGGTCCAAAGATCGGGGATCGCGATGGCAAAGGCCGCAAGCATTGGCCTGAGTGTTACACTGTTCTGATGGCTGGTGGAGGTGTAGTAGGTGGATCTGTCTACGGTAAAAGCGATGCTCAAGGTGCGTATCCAGCCGCCGATCCAGTTCGACCTGAGGACATCGCAGCCACGCTGTATTGGGCGCTAGGGATTGATCCACAAACGGAAGTTACCGATACACAATCGCGACCGCTGCCGATAAGCTCGGGAAAGGCAATCTCGCAGTTGTTCGGTTAACCGTCCTGCCCAAAAAGTCTGGGTTATACGGAGTAGCCACTGGAACAGGTAGTACCGACCGTGGATAAAGCGGTTGGACAAAGATGCAACTACCTTGAAAACTTCACAAGTATAGGTAGCATACGCTCCTACGAATCGGCGAGGAGCATTCGAGTTTGGCGGCTCGCGAAGCTTAAAATAGTGTTTTTCGTTGCCTAAATAGGAATCGGACCGCCTTGTATTATGGAACTTAAGGCCCTATTCAGTTTAGCCTCAGTTTCCATTGTTTTGGGCAGCCGATGTTTTTGGCAACCACGTTGAAGGTTTGCACTTCATGATTTTTGACTTGTTAGCGGAAGCTGAGCTTTCGTCCAGTTTTGCATCCCTTTTCACGCTAGCATCGCTCGAAATTGTCGTGGCGTTGATTGTGATCGAGGGGTTGCTTTCAGTCGATAATGCGCTGGCAATCGCTGCTTTGGCGTCTCACCTTGACGAAAAGAAACGCAAAGTAGCCATGACTGTCGGCTATGCGGGCGCCTATGGGTTCCGTATTCTCGCGCTGTTTTTGGCTTCGTACATCATCAACAACCATTGGCTGATGGCCCTCGGAGCGGGTTATTTGATCTGGTTGATGTGCGATCACTTTGCGGAGAGTGAAGATAGCGACGAGGACTCGAACAGACACCGGGAACCGCCAAGCTTCGCGAAAACCATCGCGCTGATTGCCTTCCTAGACCTCAGCCTCAGTTTCGATAACGTTGTGGCCGCAGTTGCGTTTGCCCGTACCAACATTTACTTGGTTTATCTGGGGGTAACGATTGGCATCATCACCCTGCGCATGGTGGCGGGCTATTGCATCAAGCTACTTGAGAAACACCCATGGCTCGAACACACCGCCTTTCTATTAGTCGGTTTTGTTGGCACGTTGCTGTGCGTGGAATTATTGTGGGAAACTTATGTTCGACAAGAGTTTCCGGTGCTTGGTTACGCTGTTATCCACGAAGAGCACGTGGCAGTCGAAGGAGGAGAGGAAGTTTCACATTTCCATATCCAAAAACCTGTGAAGTTTGGTGGAATATTTTTGATCCTCATCGGCCATATGTTTTATGAAAAGTATCCTGCGGTCAAAGCGGTGTTTCGGCCTGCTGTGAAGCTTTTCCGACACGTCTTCGCTCTCTTCGCGCGCACCATCAATTTCGTTTTTGGTATCGTGACGCTCCCGATTCGCGTTCTTTTCAATTCTCGGCGAAGTAAGGCGGCATAAGTAAAAAACCGAGTTGAATAGTTGTCCTACTACACAACTCGGTTCGTTCTCACTTAAAAAACGCTTGCAAGTCGACCGCTGCTACTCAGTCAACTCACGGATTCGTTTCGAGTGATAAGGCGACAGGAAGATGGAGATTTGCCACGTATACTTCAAGCTACGAATTGGCTGATTCGGTCGATTCAGGCATCGTTGGTTCGGCACCGTCGAGGAAGCTCATCAGCGTCTTATTCCGATACGGTTGTTGAAGCTTGCGGACTGCTTTGCTTTCAATTTGGCGGACGCGTTCACGAGTAACCGAGAAAATGCGACCAACTTCTTCGAGCGTATAGGCATAGCCGTCGGCCAGACCATATCGCAGGCGAAGGATTTCACGTTCGCGGTAATTCAGTGTTTGCATAGCTTCGTCAATGTGGAACTTCAGCGATTCTTGATTAGCTTCGTACAGCGGATCAATGTGGCGGTGATCTTCCAGGAACTCGCCAAAATAGCTGTCTTCGTGATCGCCGACTGGTTGATCGAGCGAAAGTGGTTGACGAGCCATTTTCATGATGACGCGTGCATCGTCCAGCGACAGGCCAGCCCGCTCGGCGGTCTCTTCAACCGATGGCTCACGACCTAGTTCTTGGACCAATTGACGCGTCACCATGCGCACCTTGCTCATCGTGTCTATCATGTGAACTGGCACACGAATCGTACGGCTTTGGTCGGCGATCGCCCGGGTAATCGCTTGGCGAATCCACCATGTCGCATACGTTGAGAACTTGAAGCCACGCTCGTACTCGAATTTGTCAACAGCTCGCATCAGCCCGGTGTTGCCCTCTTGGATCAGGTCCAAGAAGCTCAAGCCGCGATTGCGATATTTTTTGGCGATCGAAACCACCAAGCGAAGGTTACCGGCCGAAAGTTCACGTTTGGCGGCATCGTAGTCAATGCGATGCGAGGCGGTTCGTTCAACTCGACGACCTAGGGTCGCTGGGCTTTCATAGGTGATTCGCATCAAGTAGCGAAGTTCTTCGAGCAGTTGTTCTTGAGATTGGCCATCGACGTAGCCGGATTCGCGAGCCACTTCGACTTGCATCTTTAGCGTTCGCATGCGAGCTTCGATGCTTTCCAGTTTTGCGAACAATGGCTCGAGGCGATTGGTTCTCAAGTTCATTTCTTCGACCAAACGCACCGCGCGGTTGCGGCGGCGTGTAAGCCGTTTCCAAGCAGCGGCGCGAGTCGCTTGATCGAGCCGTGCGCTGATAGCGATGAAGTAGTCGTGATGATTGCGAAGCAAAAGGTGCTTCAAAGTGTGTACATTAGGAACGATCCGCTTCATGATCGCTTTCTTCTCAGCCGCGTTGGTAACACTGACTTCGATCGTGCGATCCAACCTCA